>JAZSJM010000017.1:0-18146 GCA_045534325.1 Treponema sp.
CTAAAGGAATTTCCTCACCTTTTAAAGGCTGAGCCATAGGAACAGGAGCACCTGGTTCATACTTTGTAAAATCGAGTTTACCAGGATATCCCTTAGGACCGCCATTAAACCATTCGTGATGTCTTAAAGTTACATCACGGCACATTTCGTCTAGTGAAGATTCAGGCTCTGTAAACAAAAGGGCACCCACACAAGTATGACCCTTCATAACATCACGCTCATCTTCTGTAAGACGCGGACT
This sequence comes from Treponema sp., assembly GCA_045534325.1. Taxonomy (GTDB): domain Bacteria; phylum Spirochaetota; class Spirochaetia; order Treponematales; family Treponemataceae; genus Treponema_D. Next base: position 242 of record JAZSJM010000017.1, read on the forward strand.
GGACTTTTTAAGGATCACATCAGAAACACCTATCTTTCCAAAATCATGGCATTTAGCAGCAATCTTTAAATTGTCTCTAAATTTTAACTGCTGCTCAGCTGGAATATGATTATTCAAAGCCCAGCGGTCGTATATTTCAAGGGAGAAAGATGAAACTCGCTCAACATGCTGGAAGGTTTCTTTGGGATCGCGATACTGAGCCATTCGCTGCATCCGCTTAATCATATTTGAAGTTAAATAAGCGTGCTCAAGAGCCTGAGTAGCGTTTGATGCAAAATGGGTAAGATATAACTGTGCATCTTCATCAAAAGGAACTGCGTTTCCCTTTTTATCCTGTGCATTTATAATCTGAATAACACCAAGAATTCTTCCATTCGCCATTTTTAATGGAATACAAAACATTGATGTTGTTTTATAGCCTGTAGTAACGTCTGATGAACTGTTAAACAAATAAGGTGCTTCTTTTGAAATTTTATAACAATCTGGAATATTTACAGCCTCGCCAGAAACAACACAATAACCAGCAATTGATTTTTCAGTAATTGGAAAGGAAAAAGCAACATAAGGAAGTTTTGAGCCAGCTGGAAGTTTTTTTACCTGAGTATCATTCTGTGCATATTTTATTTTTAAGTTGTTATCTTCAACAACATAAATTGACCCGGCATCAGCATTAACAATTTTTCTTGCTTCAGACAATATTTTTTCCAGAAGAACATCAAGATCCTGAATTTCACCGAGCATATGCTCCATTTCAATTATATTCTGAAGTTTTTTTTCTTTAACTGTTATTTTCATTTGTCTAACTTTTTAAATACCTTATAGGTAATTTTAACATAGTAATTTTAAATCTTCCATCACATTACGATTTTTTTTTATGAAATAACGAAAAAAATAGCGGTCCATTCCCATTACATTTATCTGGTAAAACATGAATTCCATATTCAGTTTTCTCACCGACAGCAAAGTCTGTTTTGCAAAAAGGGGAAACATCATTGTTAATTTCAGGGGCACATATTTCAACATCATCAAATTTTTTTATAAGTCTTTTTATTACTCCATCATTCTCTTCCGGATTTAATGCACAAGTTGAATAAACCAAAAAACCATCTTCATTTAACATTCGCCAAGCCGATGAAAGGAGAGCCCACTGAGCTATGGACAAGGTTTTTATTCTTGAAACTGACCAGTCTTTTAAATAATTATAATCAGTTAGAACATGACGCTCTGAAGAACATGGTGCATCAAGCAGAATCCTATCAAATTTGTTGTCAGAAAACCTGCATAAAGTTGCGCCATCTTTTCCAATTACAGTTATTCTATTCTGAATATTTTCGGGAAGACAGTTTTGAACCGTGTGAATTAACCGGATTTTTCTGTCATTAGAACGTTCATTCGAAAGTAAAACTGCATCTTCATCCATACAGCTGGCAAGAACAAGAGTTTTTCCCCCTGGGGCAGCACACATGTCAAGTATTGATTTTGCACCCCTTAGAGGGAGAGTTGTAGCGGCACGTATAGAAGCACTGTCAAGAAAATAACAATCTCTGCCCCCTGCATTATACTTAGTATGAACCACAGGAGCCTGCAATGCTTTTTTTAGATCAGTCCATCTCTCTAAAAATAAAGCAGAATAATACTCATCAAAGGCTTTTTCACCATTAATCTTAGTATTTTTTTCAGTCTGCTTCATCTGCTAAACCTCTGACACTGTAACAAAATAATAAGGTTCTTTCAATTTTTTTCCAGACATGTCGCTAGTAATCTCAATTAAATCAAGTAAACCGGCTTTTATTTTAAATTCAATTACACGCCTTAATGATTCATGAATTTTTTGATTAAAATCAGGGGATTGCTTACTTTTTTCAAAAATAATTTTTGCCACATCACCAAATTTTTTTTCACTTAACATTATCACATCAATTCCTGATTCAATTGCACGAATACAGGCTACATCAGGAGGAAATCCATTATCAGCTAAAGCCCCCATAAAAATATCATCACTGAAAATTAATCCATTAAATTTAAATTTTTCCCTTATAACTTTTGTAACCCAGAAATAAGAAAGACAGGAAGGAATTTGTGATTCATTGCCGGCAAATGAATATTGCGATGATTTTTCGCCATATACAGAAATTCTTGCATGACTCATTAACACACCTGACGATAAAGGAAGAAGTTCCTTAAACGGGGCAATAAGTTCATTTTCTAACTGCCTGCAATCAACATTTAATTCCGGTAAGCCAGTATGTGGATCAGTATTTGTATTTCCGGGAAAATGTTTTAACACTGTTCCAATTCTGTTACTTTCAAAGGCGTTGATTTCTAACGGTGCATAAGTCAAAACTTCTTCGATACTGCCAAAAGAACGTGTATCTAAAAAATCAGCATTGTCATTTGTTTCTACTTCTACAACAGGGGCAAGATTTAAGTTAAAGCCCAGCTCCCCTATTTCTTCTGCCTGATTAGTGTATAATATTTTTGCCTGCTCAACGCTCATGTTTTGAGCGATATATTTGCTGGAAGGAAAAGGCTGTGTTATACCCCTGAGACGGTTTACATATCCGCCTTCCTGATCGATTGCCAGATAAGGCGGCGGATAACCATTGTGAATATAAAATTTTTTGATTGCACGTGTAAAGGATTTTATTTTTTCCTTAGAGTCTGCAATGTTGTAACTAAAAAAAAGACATCCGCCACTTAAAAGTGGAGTATCATCAAAGGAATCATTAAACACATCTCTTGTTTTTTCCACTGGAGTAAAATTTTCATTTCCCTCGATATTAACTAGAAATAACTGCGAGATTTTTGCTGCATCAGATAAGGATAAAATATATTCATCGATGGCTTTTTTCTTAAGTTCTTCTCTTTTTTTTATATCACTGGTACAACCAATGGTCACAAACGTGTTTAAGCATATTAAAATAATGACTATACTTTTTTTGTAATTCATAAAATATAATTCCGCATATAAAATGCTTAGACTCTGAATTTTCCAATGAGCTCGTTTATTGCATCCATTGCTTCTTTTGTCTGCAATGCAAGTTCACTTACCATTTGTGTTGCCTGACTTATTTGCTGTGAACCGGAAGCCATTTCATCCATACTTCCCATAACAGTTTCTGAAATCTGATTGACAGAGCTCATATCGCTTCCAATGCCATGTATTCCGTCTGCAAGAAGTTTTGAACTGTCATCAACTAGAGTAGATTCATCTTTCATATTATTGAGAGACTCAAGTATCTGGGAAGAGCCAGAAGTCTGTTCATCCATTGCATTTGAAATCAAAGTTACAAGAGGATCCACCACATTAACCTGATTATCTATGTTATCAAAACTTGATTGTGATAAGTCAGCAAGTCTTCCACCTTCATTAATTAACTGAGTAATATCATTTATATTTTCTTCAATAGCCTTTGCCTGGGCCCCGGAATCTTCTGCAAGTTTTCTGATTTCATCAGCAACAACAGCAAACCCCTTTCCTGCTTCACCGGCATGAGCTGATTCTATCATCGCATTCATTGCAAGAAGATTTGTCTGAGCAGAAATTGCCTTGATTGTTTCGTTTGCCTCTGAAAGAACCTGTGATTTTTCTTCTACCTGCTTAATGACCTGAGAGCAGGCTTTTACGGTTTCTGCGCCTTCTTTTATAAGTTTTTCCAGTTCAGTGAATGAAGAAGTCATTTTAAGGGCTGATTGCGAAACAGAGTGAATATTGCCAATCATCTGTTCAACTGCTGCCGAAGATTCTGCTATATCAGAAGTCTGTGCAACAATGTTTTCCTTTAATTTCTGCATAGATTCATTTGACTGTGCAATAATTGAATTTGTATTTTGAACGGCAGTTACCTGATTTGAGGACTGATTTTTTACTGATTCAATATTTGCCATAATCTGAGCCGTTGCACTGGCGGTTTCCTGAGAGCTGGAACCTAAATCCTGCACAACCTGATTAATTTCTCCGGCTTTTTGATGTAAATCCGTCATAAGTTGTTGAAGCATAATTACAAATTTATTTACGCCCGCAGCAAGTTCCTGAAGTTCATCACCTCCCCGCTCTGGCAGGCGGAAAGTTAAATCAGCTTCGCCACTTGATAGTTCTTCTACAGCTTTATTTGTTCTTTTTAACGGTATATGAATTACAAAATATACAATGCCAATAATTATAAATAAAACAATTAAATTGACCGTGAACTGGGCAACTAAAAATGACGTTCTCACTTTATCTATCGTTCTATGAACAGAAACAGCACTTTCAGCAACAAGAAGTTTACAGCCGCCAAGTTTCTTATAATTCCAATATTGACCTATATAGTTTGCACCCCCAATATCAACTCGACCTGTATAAGTTTTTCCTTCTGAAAGATCATTAAAAATGTTATCAGGAACTTTAGTATTCAATAAACTGTTTGCAGTAGATGAAACAATTACACTTCCATTCACAATTGCAAAATGGCATCCAACATTTTCTGGCATTCGATCCATAAAAGACGGGTCACTTAAATTAGTTGCAATTTCAACAGCTCCGACAACCTTTTTATTTACAATAACAGGAAAACAACTGTCAGCAGTAAAAAAAGTACCCTTTACAAACTTCATTTTTGATGATTTATTTCCATTTAACGCATCAAGGACTTCGACCGAAAGTGCCGCCCCATCTGCATAATCAGGCGGAGAAATTAAGTCACCTTTATCATTAAAAACAGCTATATATTCAAGATCCAGAGAGTCTACTGCGGTTTTACAAATTTCGCTTACTGTCTGTCTTGACCTTTCATTCCAAACGTTTGAAAGAGACTGTGAAACATATTCGGCTATGCACTGAGTATATACAAGTTCTTCGTTAATCAAATCTTCTACAATATATCTGTCATTTGAAACCGCATTCTTTATTGTTTCAAACATCCGCGTCTGAACAACATTAGATAAAAAATAAATAAGAACAACTGCTGCAATACTTAAAAAAAGAATTATAGGAACTATAACTTTGACAAATAAAGATTTTATGCGTAGCTTCATTTACATTCTCACTTTTTTTTACAAATTATCTTGATTATACCATACCAATTTATAATAAGTCAAAAAATCGTGGACACTACAGCCAGCATCCCCCTGAAAACTAAAACATCATAAAATAAACTTAAATTCCTTGAATTTTATTAGACATTTTTCTGTTAAAAACTTATATTTATTGAACACATAATTTGGACAAATTGGAGAAATAGAAAATGTCAAATAATGAACAGACACTGGAAACCCAAACAATGAATCGCGATAAAATCATTGTAAACACAAGTATCGCATGCATATTCATCAATTTTCTGCTGGCTGGTTTTAAGGTTTTTACAGGGCTCATTTCAAATTCTATAGCCTTTATCCTCGACGGAGTAAATAACATCTCAGACGGATTAGCTTCTCTTGTTACAATAATTGGCACAAAACTTGCGTCAAAGCTTCCAGACAAAAAACACCCGCTAGGACATGGACGACTAGAATACTTAAGTGCCCTTGTAGTAGCAGCTCTTGTTTTATACGCAGGAATTACAGCTGGGTTAGAATCTGCAAAAAAAATCATAAATCCTCAGGCAGCTCAATATACAAAACTTTCTATTCTTGTCATGGCAATTGCTGTTGTTACAAAACTTATTATGGGACAGATTGTAAAAATAACGGGGAAAAAAGTTAACTCAACTGCTCTTTATGCTTCTGGAGAAGATGCTTTATATGACGCAATCCTATCTTTTTCAGTATTAGTATGTGCTTTGCTGTATGTTTTCTTTAATATTTCTTTAGAAGCCTGGATTGGAATTCTAATTTCTGCCTTTATCATTAAAAGCGGGTTATCAATGATAAAAGAAACCGTTGATGACATTCTAGGAAAACGGGCAGACAAAGAAACTACAATAAAAATAAAAAAACTTCTGTCGCAGGAACCAGGAGTGCGCGGTGCCTATGATTTAATAATTAACAATTATGGTCCAGACAAAAACTATGCCTCCGTTCATCTTGAACTTCCTGATACAATGACTGTAGCAGAAGTTGATGAACTTACAAGACGAGCCGAAGCAAAAGTTTTTAAGGAAACAGGAATCATTTTGACAGGAGTTGGAGTATATTCATACAACACTCAGAATAACGAAGCCTCAAAAATCAGGGATAACGTATGGAATACAATTAAAAGCCACAACTGGGCATTACAGATGCATGGATTTTTTGTTGACCAGAAAGAAAAAAATATGAGGTTTGATGTTGTATGTAGCTTTGATATTTCATCCTCTCAGGCTGCAAAGATTATCCATGAAGAAGTAAAAGAATTGTATCCGGACTATGAAATTACTATTACTCCAGATGTAGACATATCAGATTAAAAAAACAAATTTAAACACCTTTGACTAATATATTTTTAATCTCTACAATAATTGCTGAAATCATTTTAGATTTCAGCAATCAGAAAGCCGGTTTTTATCACTTATGAAGATGATAAACACTGAAGAACCCTTTCGATTAATTTACAGATTTCGAATCTAATTATTTTCTTAATGGAGAATTAAATGAAAGAAAAAATCGAAAACAGTACTATCAACAGTGCACTTTTTACCGACTTTTACGAACTTACAATGGCACAGGGATATTGGAAAAACAACATGAATCAGGATGTTGTTTTTGATATGTTTTTCAGACGCCAGCCATTTAACGGCGGATTTTCTGTATTTGCAGGCTTAGACACTCTGCTTGATGCAATTACAAATTTCAGTTTCAGTCAAAGCGATATCGAGTATTTAAAATCCCAGGGAATTTTCGAACAGGGCTTTTTAGACTACCTAAAAGATTTTAAATTCAACGGCGATATGTATGCCTTTAGAGAAGGTTCAATTATTTTTCCGCAGGAGCCAATCGTAAGAATCCATGCAAAACTTATTGAGGCGCAGATAGTTGAGGCACTTGTTTTAAATCACATCAACTTTCAAAGTCTTATTGCCACAAAGACTGCAAGAATCTGGCTTTCCAGCAAAAAAGGTTCAATAATGGAATTCGGCTTAAGAAGAGCTCAGGGACCTGACGGTGGAATGAGTGCAACAAGGGCAAGTTTTATTGGCGGGGCAGCTGGAACTTCAAACACTCTTGCAGGAAAACTGTACGACATCCCGGTAATGGGAACAATGGCTCATTCATGGATTATGGCTTTTCCATCTGAATTAGAGGCCTTTGAAGCATATGCAAAACTCTACCCAACAAAAGCAATCTTTTTAATTGATACATACGATACGCTTCGCTCAGGTATTAAAAACGCTATAAAGGTAGGTTCAAAACTTGTTGAAAAAGGGTACAACTTTGGAGTCAGGCTTGACTCTGGGGATATTTCTTATTTAACAACAGAAGTACGAAAAGAATTAGATAAAGCAGGTTTTCCTCAGGCAACAATTACCGTATCCAATGAATTAACGGAAGAAATAGTAGAAACTCTTGTTCAAAACAACACACCGATTAACAGCTGGGGTGTCGGCACACACATGGTTACAGGAGGAAACGAAGCTAGTTTTACAGGAGTCTATAAACTTGCCGCTCGTTATGATAAAACAACTCAAAAAAATATTCCTGCAATGAAATTCTCAGACAATCCTGAGAAAAATACAAATCCAGGAATCAAAAATGTTTACCGTCTGTATGATGAAGATGGAAACGCAAGAGCAGATATAATATCCACAGAAGATGAAGTAATCGAGGCGAATAAAGAATACAGGTATTTTCATCCAATGGTCGATTACAGACAGTTCACATTCAAAGCCAGCAGGGTTGAACCCCTTCTTCATAAAGTTGTGGAAAAAGGATGCAGGGTCGAACAAAAGCAGGAAGCAGGAAAAGTTTTAAGAAAGGCACATGAACTTATGCAGCAGCAATTAGAAAGTCTGGACGCTTCTTACAAGAGAATTTTAAATCCACATATCTATAAGGTAAGTTTGACACAGGCAATGAAGGATCTAAAAATACAGTTTATTGAAAAACGAATAAGCGAATCTTCAAAAACTGATAAAATTTAATATAAAAAAAAATAAAAAGCCGAATGGGCAAATATTTTTCATTCGGCTTTTTTACTTTTAAAATATAATCAGTCGATAATATCCGGGCGAAGATCTTATAATTTTAGTCTTGACTATCAAATCATTTTTTATTTTTTCCCTTAATCTTGAAATATACGCATAGGCGAAATTCTTTGGTTTAAGGAAAAAATGATTTTTTTTACGTAATACTCTGTTTAATTCTTTAAGACTTAAATCCCGAAAACGATTTTTATACATATATTCAAAAAGCTTAAATAAAACCGGCGTAAGGTTATTTCTAAACCGGAAAGAAAGTAAATCAATTTCTTTTTCACAATTTCCATTCTTTTTCAAATCAAAACCGACAGGCACCGCCGGTTGAAGCAATGAAATATGACGTTTGACGGTTTTATCACAGATAATCTTATTAAGTTCAGTTATTACATTCACACAATAAGCTGGAAACTTAGAACTGTAACATAGTTCATTCTGTGAAATCCAATGAGCTATTCTCTCATCATCGCATGGGACAGGGTCATTGTAATAGATTACAGGAATTTTTTTTCCAAGTTCTAAAATAGACTCAAACAGATTAAAATAACAACTGCCGATTAATGTAAAATCACATATAATCATGTCAATTTTACATTCAGTTTCCTGTAGTGAACGATACAGTCCTATCCAATCATTTTGAATAAAACATGTCCACCCTTTTAATTCGAGCCGGCTCATAATAAGACGGCATGTGTTCTCCTCTTTTGTCAAAAAACAAAGATTCACAGGCATATCCTCCAATAAGAAAATATGTCTTACCAACCTACCTTAATTTTCGGAAATAAAAAAAAGAAAAATATATAAAACAATTTATTTCAAAAACGATGAAAGAAAATAAAAACAGAAAAATAGAGATTTTAGAGAAATATCGGGTATAGCGGATTCGAACCGCTGACCCCTAACTCCCGAAGCTAGTGCGCTACCAGCTGCGCTAATACCCGAAAAAGAAAAAAGCCTTCTAAAAAGAAGGCTTGACGCGAGCAGCGGGGCTCGAACCCGCGATCTCCGGCGTGACAGGCCAGCGCGATAACCAGCTTCGCTATGCCCGCGTGATGTTGATATATTAGCAAAATTGATAATTTGGGTCAATAGCAAATTTAGATTTTTTTTAATTTTTTTTAAATTTTATTTATCAGTCAATTTTTCATCGCCTATGTTCAATTGACAGTGGTATAGTCGCAATGATAAAATTAAATGATTTATTATCGGGGATTTTCCCAAATATTTAAGAAAAGGATTGTTTAATCATGAAAAAAACTCTACTCTTTATCGGCTCTGTTATTATTTTAGTCTTAGCAGCTGTAACCTTTATTTTTATTCCTGCAATGGCTGGAAATGCTTCTCAAAAAGCTCTTGTTTTCGGAAAATACGGAAACAAAAAAATCGAATATACACAAGGGTCTGAATTTGCAAATGCAGTATCAAATTACACAGAAATGTATAGAAATCAGGGGGCAGAATTAAAAGATTCTGATTACTACTACATTTACAACTATGCATTTATTTCTGCAGTACAAGCTATTGCCTATGCTCAGGGAATAAAAAAATCAGGATGGCAGCCTTCATCACAGGCTGTTGCAAGACAGATGTTCCCATATTTTTCTGATGCAAACGGAAATTATTCTACAGAAGTTTACAACTCATACAGTGAAGAAGAAAAAAAGAATCTTAGAAAGGAACTTACACGCGGTTTAATCTGGAATCGTTACAGTGAAGATTTAATGGGTTCTCAGTCAAAATATGGCTCACATACTCTTTACGGTTTAAAACGTTCTGATGCTGAATTAACTTTTATCGAAGATATGAAAGCAACAAAACACACTTTTGAGATGGCCATATTCGATAAATCTTCTTATCCTGATTCACAAGTTGCTGAATACGGAAAAACAAATAAGGATAAATTCGTAAAATATAATCTTTCTATAATTACTGTAAAAGAACAGTCAAAAGCAAAGTCTGTTCTCAACCAGATTAATAAGGATGAAATTACATTTGAAGATGCTGTTTCTGAATATTCAGATAAAGCATATTCTGGCACAGATGGTAAACTTTCATCGAATTTTGGCTACCAGCTAAAGAATATTTTAGTAAAAGAAAATGATTTTGAAAAAATTACATCTCTTGAGTTGAATAAAGTAAGTGAAGTAATTGAAACAAATGCAGGCTATTCAATTTTCCACTGTGATGTAGCTGCTGTTGAACCTGATTTTAACGATTCTACACTTTTAGCCGCAGTGCGCACATATATTAACGACAACGAAGCAACTCTTATCGAGGATTATTACATTGCCCAGGCAGAAAAAATTTCAGAAATGTCTACTTCAAAAGGATTTGAAGTTGCTTCAAAAACAAACAACGCAAAATTCGTAAAAGTTCCTGCTTTTGCACTTAACTATGACGGCTCAAATGTAATAGGAGCAATACCAGAAGAGATTTCTTCAATTTCGGGAGCATCTTCTAACGAAAACTTCCTCCAGAGCATATTCTCGTTAAAAGAAGGAAATATTTCGAAACCAGTTGTTGTAGGAGAATCAATTGTTCTTGCAAAACTTGTAAAAATCCAAAAAGATACTTTAACTGCAGAACAAAAGGATGCTGTTATATCTGATATCGGAAACTTAGATTACAGCAGTGCACAGTCAACCCTTCTTTCAAGCGACAAAGTTGAAAACAAGGTTTCTGAAGTATTCTTTAACGATATAATGAAAAACAACTAATTTGGAAAACTTCAATGCGGGTACATTAAACCTGGAAGAGCCCTGCCTGGTTGATTCAGGACAGGGCTTTTCAGTTTATTACAAAGACAGGTTTCTCTATTCAAAATACTCTCCCAAAAAAAATATCCAGAAAGCTATTGAGCTTGTCAGTATTCCTGAGGAGTCAGTTGTTTTAGCGATTTCTCCATGTCTATGGTATGGACTAGATGAACTGGCAAAAAAAACGCCTGAAAATTCTTTTATAATAGGACTAGAAGCAGACGAAAAATTATTTTCTCTTGCACAAAATAAACTCGAAGAATATTTACAGCAAAACCCAGAACACAAAACAAAAATATTACTAGCAACGCCAGAAACTATTGAAGAAGTTATTAATAAACTTCCGCCACAACGAAAGGTAATAAATATAGAATTTAGTGGCGGTAGTTTTATTAATAAAGTTTTATATACTCAAATCATTAATTACGTTCAAAACTACATTGCTTCATTCTGGAAAAATCGGGTTACGCTTGTAAAACTAGGAAGATTATTTAATAGAAATTTTTTTAAGAATTTAAAAAATATACCTGTAGCAAAATCCATTCCCCTTCACTCTAAATATTTTGACAGACCAATAATTGTTTTTGGTGCAGGAGAAAGCACCGAAATATTTTTAAAAAAAGCTGACATACACCTTTTGAATAAATGTATCATAATTGCAGTTGATGCGGTTTTTCCAGTTTTACAAAAGTATGGATTAAAAGTAGATTTTGTAACTGGTGTAGAAAGCCAGCTGGCAATTGAAAAAGCATATATTGGAGTTAAATATTCAAAATCAATTCTTCTGTCCGATATGGCAGGTCGTAACGAAGTAATACGCCATTTTTCACCAAATACTTTATATTTTTACAGTGAGTTTGATAATTCGTCTTTCTTTTCAAGATTTGAAAAAGCACTTATTCTACCTCAAAAAATTCCAGCCCTGGGTTCTGTAGGACTTACAGCAACATATTTAGCATTAATGATGAGGGCAAATGAAAACATAAATGTTTATGTATGCGGTCTGGATTTTTCTTTTACGCTTGGAAAAACACACTTACGAGGAGCCCCAGCCCATGTTTCAAGGCTTATTTCCTGTTCTAAAATTAAAAAAGTCGAAAACTATGAAGCTGCTTTTAAAATTTCTTCAAAAAAAATAAATGGCAAAAACGGTAAAATGTTTACGGATGCCGCATTAAGCGGTTACGGATTTTTATTTAACCATTATTTTAAAAACACAAAAAATCTCTTTGACGCAGGAGAAGAAGGAATCCCACTGAACATTGAAAGAATTCCTGTAGAACACATATACTCTGCCTGCAAAAATTTCCCTGAAACTAAAGATTTTTCAAAATTAATTAAATCGGATTTAAGAAACAAAACAGAAATTACAGAAAATTTTCTTAATGAGGAAAAACAATCAATTCTAAGAATAAAAGAACTTCTTTCTAAAGGAGAAAACTCTTCTCCTCCCCCACAAGCAACCCTTAACGAAGAATTGTACAATCTTCTAAAAACACGAGAATATCTTTATCTTCATTATCCTGACGGATATAAATGCGATATATCAAATATAAGTTTTTTAAAGCGAGTCAGAAGTGAATTAGAATTTTTCTTAAAAGACTTAGAGTAGACTCCAAAAACAACAATATGCAAACAGGAGAAAATCTAATCTTCTTTTTCTTTTAATACGGCTAAAAAAGCGCTTTGAGGCAGTTCAACATTTCCTACCATCTTCATACGCTTTTTACCTTCTTTTTGCTTCTCAAGAAGCTTTCTCTTACGTGTGATATCGCCGCCATAGCATTTTGCAAGAACATCTTTTCGAACAGGATTTACTGTTTCCCGGGCTATAATTTGACTTCCGATTGCACCCTGTATTGCAATTTTAAACTGTTGACGAGCAATTTCATCTTTCAATCGCTCACAGACTTTTTTTGCGCGGCTTACAGCACCAGGCCGATACGCAAGAAAAGAAAGAGCATCCACAGGCTTAGAGTTTATCAATGTATCAACTTTTACAAGGTCTGTCGGACGATATTCAATTACTTCATAATCAAAACTTGCATAACCACGGCTATAACTTTTAAGACGGTCGTAAAAATCAAAGAGGACCTCAGAAAGAGGCATTTCATAAATTAATTCAACACGCTTTTCATCAAGATAAGTCATATTTTTCTGTTCGCCGCGTTTTTCTGTGCATAAGCTCATAATTGAACCAATATATTCGCTTGGTGTAATTATCGATGCCCTGATATAAGGCTCATTTGACTCTTTAATTTTTGATTCAGGAAATTCTGTCGGATTATCGACAATAATCTTTTCCCCGTTTGTAAGAGTACAATGGTATTCAACAGAAGGTGAAGTAAAAATTACGCTCTGATCATAATCACGTTCAAGACGCTCCTGAATGATTTCCAGATGAAGAAGTCCCAGGAAACCACAACGAAAACCATTACCAAGTGCAATAGAATTATCTTTATCATAGGTTAAAGAAGCATCATTAAGTTTCAGTTTTTCCATACTATCTTTTAATTCTTCATAGTCATTTGAATCCATAGGATAGATTGAAGAAAAAACAACTGGCTTGACTTCCTTAAACCCTGGAAGCGGACATTCAGCCGGATTATCGGAAAGTGTTACAGTATCACCGACTTTTACGTCGCTTACAGTTTTACATCCTGCAATTATATAACCAACATCACCAGCCTCAAGATAAGGAGTTTCTTCATACTGAATTTTAAAAATACCGCATTGCTCAACTTTATAATCTGCCCCATTGGACATAAAGCGAATTGCGTCCCCTTTTTTTATACGTCCTTCTTTTACACGAATATGAATAATAACTCCACGATATTCGTCATAATGGCAGTCAAAAATAAGTGCCTGAGCTTTACCTTCTGGATTTCCTGACGGAGCCGGAAATTTAGTCACTATTGCTTCCATCAGCTCATCGATTCCTTCTCCGGTTTTTGCACTGACTAATACAGCGTCTTCAGAATCAAGCCCCAAATCATGCTCAATTTGTTTTTTTACAGAAGGAATATCTGCCGAAGGAAGGTCTATTTTATTAACAACAGGAACAATAGTTAAATCCTGTTCCATTGCCATATAGAGATTTGACATTGTCTGACTTTCTACACCTTGACTTGCATCTACTAAAATCAGTGCACCTTCACAAGAAGCAATTGCCCTAGAAACTTCGTAAGAAAAATCGACATGTCCAGGAGTATCAACAAAATTCAGTTCATAATCATTACCGTCTTTTGCATGATAGGGTATTGTAACAGCCTGACTTTTTATTGTGATTCCCCTTTCTCGTTCTATATCCATGTTATCAAGAATCTGATTCGTCATCTGCCGATCATCAATAATCTTAGACTTTTGGATAAGACGATCTGAAAGAGTGGATTTATCGTGATCAATATGCGCAACAATACAAAAATTGCGCTTGAATTTCATCTGTGTCATAGAGTTTATAATTCTATTAGAAATAATTTGGACTGTCCAGCGGAGCAGCAATTCCCATACTTATATCTAAATATCCTTTTTTTCTATTTTTTGCGTAAACTTCAGCATACAAAGCCGTATTTTCTGAATTAAAAGAAATATTGCGTATATCAACAGGATCGTTATCCGAAAATCCAGATTCGTCAGCGATTGAACCTTTTATTACGGATTTAATCTGATATTTTCTACGTCCCTCAGATAAGGGAGTTAATTTCATGCCAAAAATTGCTGTAAATGAACTTGAAAGTACATCATTTTTATAAAATACATATCCGGGATTAAGGGGTCTTGATGAAACATATACCTTTACTGTATCTGATTTTGTTTCTCCGTTTTCATCTTCTCTGTCATAGGATATACTTATTATATAACCCGCAGTAATTCCCATCATTTTTTTCTGTAAGTCTTCAAGATTCTTAATCGTAGTATCTTCTATTTTTGTAATTAAATCTCCTGCTTTTAATCCTGCCCTGCTTGCACATCCACCTGGCATCACATAATTAAGTTCAACTCCTAAATCTTTACCTGCAATTTTTCGTGTTCTTCCGTTTGCTTCAATCCAGCTATGTTCATATTTTCCACCATCAACTAATACTGGAAGTTCAGCCTTTAAATATTCAACAGGAATCGCAAAATTTAGTCCAGAATATTGTAACATTCCGGCAAATACAATTGCCTGAACATTTCCCTGTTCATCGACACATGGTCCGCCAGAGTTTCCTGAATTTACAGCAGCATCAATTTGCATTACAGGCCCTGCACTGAACAAAGAGCGGTCGCTTGCACTTACAATTCCACTTGTTAATGTTCTCTCAAGACCAATAGGAGAACCAATACAATATACTTTATCCCCCACATTTAATGAACCGCTGGAACCAAGATTAAAAACATAGGGAGCCGTCACTTCTGCTTTAAGAACAGCAAGATCTACACTACTATCCCAGCCCATTACTTTCGCAGGAATTCTTGTTTCGGAGTCCTCGGCAAGTTTTACATATAAACGTGCATATCCTTCATATTTAGGATTTACCAAATCTGCAATAACGTGATGATTTGTAACAATATATCCGTCTTCAGAAATAAAAAAACCTGATCCTATTACACGGTCTGCAAACCCCATTCCGTTTTCAACTTTTATTCCTTTATCCACCCAAACCGTAACAGTTCCTTTTATAAGATCAGCAACTTTATGAGAGGATTTATCCTTATTTCCGAAGCTGTCTAATTTTTTTATGCATAATGAATTTAATTCATCTCTGGATTTAGAAAGTGAACTTAAATTTTTATAACCTAAATAATCCAATACATAATATAAACGACGAGCTTCAAGAAATTTTTCTTCTTCCAAAGATTTATTATATGACTCTACAACTTTTTCAGTACATTTATTAAGAGTCTTCTCATCATTTAAAAGATATGCCCGCCAATAAGACTGGACGCAATCTTTTTCAAGTAGCTCTTCAATTCTTTTAATTTCTTCTTTTCTAACATCTTCCAGAGAATAGTCTGGCTGCTCATAAACTTTTAAATTTTCTTCAGTTGATTTACATCCGCTAAACAGTAAAACAAATATATAACCAGTTAAATACGCGCTCTTTAAAATACTTTTTTTCATTTTTTTTTAATCTTCTACCTTTTCTAAACTAAAACTCTCTGACGGGAGTATCTGAGCGAAAATAAATTTTCCGACTCTTACAGCCAGCATTCTTCTTGCTCCACTCTCTACAATAGTACAAACACCCTGACCAGTAGTTTGGTTAACATTTTTTAGAATTATTTTTGCATCTTCCTGTGATCCCGCATTTTCAATCCAATATAAATCGCTATTTTGAGCTTTTATTACATTGACAGTTTTTTCCCCTTCCTTTACAGAATAAGGAATTCCATTTTTTGTCGTAACACAGACAATATTTTTTGAAATTTTCTGATAAAACGAAGCCTCTTCTATCAGACTTCCATCTTGCGCTAGAGGATACTTTACATACTGCACATCCCATATTCCATCATTATCTAGATCCCAGGAAGAAATTTTACCCTGACCTAAAGTATATTCTTCTGTGTAATCAGGAATTGTATCTCCGTTTTGGTCAATCTGAATCATTTTTACATAAAAACCAGTTCCACTGTCTCCAGTCCCAAAAAGATTTGTCATTATCTGTATTTCATCATTTTGGGAAATATAATCTTGATTTTTTGATGAATCATATCCATAAGTTTCTGTTGTTTCAAACAGTCCGTCACCATCCATATCAACAACACGGATTACTGGAAATCCATTAGTAAACTGAGTTTGAGCATACATTTTTTCCTTTACATAATAACGTGCAAGTTGAGCCTTTCCATCAAGCATGCTTACTTTAATATATGCACCTTTTTTTTCTTTTGAGGGTAATGTATAACTTGAAGAAGCCATTAAAAGACTTTGTTCTGAAACACTATTTACATTATCCAGCAAAACTGGAAAATAAAAATCCATTCCCAATACTGACTTTAATTCTGCATCTTCGATTATGACAAAAGGACTCCAGCTCAATTCTTCAGCAACAAGATCTAAAACCAGTTTATAATCATCAGTATTGTTTTCCCCCTTATACACTGCTCTGCTTATATATGGCCAATTATTATATTCAATGTCCATTTCTCCGTCAGTAAGATGAAGCACATAAGGCACCCCAAAATCGCATTCACACGACCAGTCTTCCAAATCATTTTGAAGCATATCATAAGAAATTTTTTGAGGTCGTCCTCTGTTATATTCTATTTTCAAGTTGTAAGTTAAATCACCGTCAGTATCTTTATAAATAATTCCGCCGTACTGATTTAAATACTCACCAAATTCCCTGATACATTCAGGATTTTTTAATGATTTAGCGAATCTTACAAGTACACTGTAATCTATTGATTTGTCAGCAAACGAATAAAAATAATCCAGCGCCTTTTCTTCTGTAAGTAAATTTACGCCATCTTCAAGAGAGGCCACTGCATAAAGAGGGGATTTCAAATTCCTTGCGTTAAAAGATTTTAGCATACGAAGTTTTTTCTGTCCCTCTGCAAAAACAGCTGCATAAATTTCAATATCCACAGAAGTTTTTTTATATAAGGAAACAGCATTTATAAATGAATCTGCAATTTTTTCATTCTTAGAATTTCTTCCGCCAAGAGCATATTCATATCTAAAAAAAAGTTCTGCAAATCTCTGGTCATCAGGATAAATTCTGCGTGCTGCATCTATTTTATCTCTAGCTTTATCCAAAGACTTTTCTGTTCCTAAGTTATAATAAGCTTTAGAACGTATATACTCAGCATCAGCAGAATATACAAAAGGATGAGCGTCTAAAACAGCAATTGCCTGATCAAAATCTCTCGTAGCACAAAGAATATCTGCATATAAAACTCTGGCACTCTCTCTGTTATAATCAACCCACTCACCTTCTGTAAGTGCTTTTTGAATAAGAGGAAAAATCTGATATTTCGGAGAACCATTCATTGTGTTTGATACAGCCCTTATATACCAGAGATCAGCTATTGTTTCATCGAAGTCGGAGGCCAAGCGGTCTTAGGAAGACAATA
>JAZSJM010000034.1:0-23430 GCA_045534325.1 Treponema sp.
CGTGACTTCAACAGTCTCTACTTATTCAAATTATGCTGATTGGGTTGATAAATATACCGCTGCCTGCTCTACCACTACAGAAGACGGTGATTCAGAATCTACTACAAAAAGTTCTTTGTACGATGATTTATGGAAATTGAATAAAGCCTACGGAAATCTTATACAGCTTACAATCTCAAAAGACGGAACGACCCTTATCGGTAAAGACGAAAATGCTGGAATCCGCGGCGGTTCAATTCAGATTAGCGGAAAGAAAAACATCATAATTCGAAATCTTACGATTCAAGACCCATGCGATCCGTTCCCACATCACGAATCAAACGACGGCTACAATGCCCAGTGGGACGGCATCAACATTCAGGGAAGCAGCTCGAATATTTGGATTGATCATTGTACATTTGAGGATACTCTCACTTTGGCATATACGACAAACACAACGAAAGAAAAATGGCAGATTTTCGACGGTCTCTGCGATATGAAGAGCAGCTCAACAAACATTACTGTCTCAAACTGCCACTTCAAGAACCACGACAAGACTATGCTTATCGGTTCTTCTGATTCGGACGGGGACAATTCAAAGCGTTTTGTTTCTCTTATCGGCAACTATTTTGAAAATTGCGGACAACGTTTGCCAATGGTACGAAACTCAACGATTCATATTTTGAATAACTACTATGTTTCATCTGGTTCTCCATATTCTTCTCAGTCGTGCGTGAATGCAAGAAAGAACGCAATCGTATATGCCGAGAACAACTATTTCGGCTCTGGTTGTAAGTATTCATTTAATGCCGCATCTGGAGATTCAACTCCGGTTCTCCATGCAAGCGGAAATGCAGGCGATAAAGCCTCTTCGACAAGTAATATTTCCGCAACAGATTCAACTTTGTTCAGCTCTCTGAATATCTACACCTACACCGCCGTTACAGCGGCTGAGGCAAAGACAAATGCGGAAGAAAATGCAGGCGCAGGCTGTGTATTAAAATAGACTTTTTCTTACAATTTTTTGGAAGAGAAAAAGGATTGAAAGGGAAAAGAGAAACCTTTTATAAAGGTTGCGCTTTTCCCTTTTTTAATTGAAATTTACACTTATTAAAAATGATGCAATGATGAAAGAAGCAATATTTTGCTTGAATTTGCGAAAAAACTTATAAAATCTCGTCAAAATGAATAAAAAATCTGTTTTTTATCTTTAAAAAGCAATTTTTATAACTTAAAATTAATTCTACTCTTTTTGTAGTGCGTTTTTTTTAGGAGTATTAATGAAAATTTTTAAGATAATTCTGAAATATGTTTTGATAACTTCTCTGTCTGCCATAATTTTTTTAGGTTGCGAGATGGAAGAAGAAAAATTTACAGGATTAAAGATAAGTGGTGGCAATCGGTATGTCGAAGCCGGTGCAGAAGTTGAAATAACTGCGGTCTTTTATAAAGATGACAGCAAAAAATCAGTTGAAATCAGTTTTGAAATTATAAACGATACAACGGGGGCGGCAGGTTTAAGTGCAGATAAATCTGAAAGCGGAATGCCTGTTACTGTGACTGTCGGGTCAAAAAGTGATTCACTTGTTGGAATCCGCGCAAAATATGATTCATATACTGCCATAACTTATCTTGGAGTAGCAGCCAAAGGATTTGCCCTTGACAATACAGTGCCTGGATTTGCAGGTCTTGGAGTTGATTCTTCTTTGATGACAGAGGTTGTTACTGTAACGACACCTGATGGACTCATTCAGTATGCAAAAAAAGGCGGATATGTAATTTATATTGATTCAGCGATTGATATGTCTCGGGGGATGCTTCCTCCAGCAGGTTCAGTTTCTACAGCATCAACATCGCTTATGGATGCGTTTGTGGCTGAAAATACAACACATTCAACTTATGCAGAATTTTTAAAGACGGAAAGTAATGTTGGAGCAGGGGAAGACACAAAAACTTCTGCCATAAGTAATGCATATAAATCCAAAATTCAAATACAGATTGCATCAAATACTGCAATAATCGGAAAAGGTGAAAACGCAGTAATCCGTGGTGGCTCGTTTTCTGTAAAAAGTAATAATGTAATAATACGAAATCTTACATTGCAGGATGCTGCAGATCCATTTCCTCACCATGAATCAGGAGATGGCTGGAATTCGCAGCATGATTGTATTTCAATTGACAGTGGTTCAAATATTTGGATTGACCATTGTACATTAGAAGATACATTAAAACTTGGAACAGCTGCCAATGGTGAAAAATGGCAGATTTACGACGGTTTGTGTGATATTAAAAGCAATGCTTATAATATCACCGTTTCAAATTGTATTTTCCGCAACCATGATAAAACAATGCTCATTGGCTCTGGCGATAGCGATGGTTCAAACGAAACAAGAACAGTCAGTCTTATGGGAAATATGTTTTTAAATTGCAGTCAGAGATGTCCCATGGTGAGAAACACAAAGATTCATGTTTTAAATAATGTTTATAAAACAACAAGCGGCGGGCTTTATGGAAGTTCATATTGCATTGGGAACAGAAAAAACGCACTGATTGTTGCAGAGGGAAATGTTTTTGGTGCTTCAGGAGCTACTATTAATAAAAGTGATGGAATTGTTACTTCAATAAATAACAGCGGCCTCAGCAATTCTGGTTCATTGGAAGAAACCTTTAATCCCTATGATTATTACGGCTATATTCCTCTTTCTGCAAGTGCAATAAAAAACAGCATAAATTCAACTGCCGGTGCCGGTATATTAACTGTAGAATAAAAATTTATTGGTGTCGTGTTGATTTTTGAAAAAAATTGAGGAGAAAAAATGAAATTCAACAAACTGATTATTACATTCATACTGTTTTTATTCACCCTTTCATCTTTTGCACAGCAGGGATCGTTTACAGAAAAACTTTCACTTTCTGATAGGGCTACAGGCTTTGGACAGAATGCTACGGGAGGCGCAAACGGCGAAATAATAACCGTAACTAACAGAAAAGAACTTCTTTCTGCATTAAAAAAAGGCAGTGCCCGGGTTATTTGTGTAAAAGGACAGATTGACATGACGGATACAGGACGCGGAACTCTTTTGCCACAGGAAGTTAAGGGTTCAAATTCACGGCTCGATGCAAAAATTGCAGAAATCACAAAAAACACAGCCCTTCCGGTAAAAAATTATGGCGAATGGAAGCAAAAATATACCGGGAGCTTTAATTATTCAGAAAATGAAAGCGGCGATGTAAAATCAGCCCGTGTTGCCTTAAATGAATTCTGGAAAAATCTTGTAGAATTTAATGTTTTGAGCAATACAACAATCGTCGGCGTTGACTCAGATTCTGCAATTATAGGTGGAGCGCTTCAGATTAAAAATGCAGAAAATATTATTATCAGGAACTTAAAGATTTTTAACTGCTATAATCCTTTTCCAAAGATAGAAGATAACGACGGCTTGAATGCTGACCTTGATTGTATAGCTATTAAAAGTTCAAAAAACATTTGGATTGACCACTGCACAATTTCTTCAAAATTTTCCCATGATCAGGTTGCCTCAGATACTTATCTTACAAAAGACGGAGAAAAAGTTAAGTGGCAGGTATATGACGGTTTATGTGATCTGACAAATGCAAATGATTATATAACAATAAGCTGGTGTATTTTCCGTAACCATGATAAAACAATGCTCATTGGTAACAGCGATAAAAATGACAGTGATAACGGTCATCAGACAATAACCCTTCATCACAACTGGTTTGATGGCTGTACGCAGCGACTGCCGATGGTAAGATTTGCCACAATTCATATTTACAATAATCTTTATACAAATACACAGGAAAAAGGAATTGACCGCCGCAAAGACTGTCATATCTATAGCGAAAACAACGTATTTGCAGATAAAGAGAAGTCAGTTACAAACAACACTTACGGTACAATGTTTGACTCAGGCAGCCTTAATATAAAGACGGCACATCTTAGCGAAAAACCTGAATGGATTCCTTCGCAAAAATATACTTACAAAGCCGACCCTGCTTTAAATGTAGAGCAGATTGTAAAAAATGGTGCCGGAAGTTCAAAATCCTTTAGCATAAAATAATTTTAAATTTTTGTGCGTCTCCCCGCACTGTAAACCAGTGGAGGGCCGGGCTCTTCACACTTCGCTAACCGCTCATACTCCTCGCTCACTCAGCCTGCCTAAAGGCAGACTGGTTCGTTGCGGTGTACACCTTTGCCTGCCTGGCGGCAGACAGGGCGGTGTTTCGATCCCTGACGTAATTTTTTTGCTCATTTTAAAAAAATGCGTCATAATATATGTATGACAAAATCCCTATTTAAAACTTATAAAAAACCAATTATCGCAATCTGTGCCCTGATTGCGTTAGTCTGTATTTATTTTATTTCAATGTATTATTTTGCTTTTATCCCGACTTTTGGACGAAGCAGCAAAATTCATACAGAAAAAACAGAAATTGAATTTTTTGCCGGAGAAGAAAATTATAAACAGCATTTATCTGATGTTGAATACATAAATTCCCTGAACCTTCCGCGTATAGAAACAGAAAGTGCTGATGGCTTAAAACTTAAGGCTATTTTGTGGGAAGCAGATAAAGACTGCCAGGGAACGGCCCTTTTAATGCATGGATATCAATCTATGCCTTTGCGGGAATTTGCTTCTATTGCACGGATTTTTCATAACCTAGATTTCAATGTAGTGCTACCATTTCATCGTGCACATGGAGAAAGCGAGGGCAAATATACAACTTTTGCTCAAAAAGAACGCTATGACGTACGTGAATGGATTTTTAAGGTAAATGCACTTTATGGTCAGGACTTGCCCGTTTTTTTAATGGGTATAAGCATGGGTTCATCTTCTGTAACAATGGCAGCTGGACTTGAACTGCCGCCTAATGTACGCGGAGTTATTGCTGACTGCGGATTTACAGACTCAAAAGAAATTGTTTATTGGACACTTTCAAATAAATACCATTTGTGGCCTGGCGTAGCAAAAATCGTATTAAAAACATTTTCGGTTTTTTGCCGCAAGAGTGCAAATTTTGACCTTTCAGGATGTACAACTTTTGATGCATTAAATAAAACCTATCTTCCGTTTTTATTCATTACCGGAACAGCCGACAAAACGGTTCCTCATGAAATGACTATGTCAAATTTTTTGTTGTATAAGCAGAGACATCCTGATTCAGCACGTCTTGTTGTAATAGAAAATGCGCCTCATGCTGTTTCGTATATGATAGATAAAGAACGATATAAAAATGAAATTATAAAATTTGTAAAAAAATACGGGGCTAAATAAAAAAGTCGGAGGAGACTATATGCTAGAATTAAAAGTTACACCTTCAAATACAGGAATTATTACTCAGACATTTAAAAAGATAAATGACATGGTTCGCTCTGGAACAATTGATATGGATACTCCCGTAAGAATTCAACTTGCAGCTGGCAGTTATCCGGGAATTCTTTCTTATAATCTATCTAACCCTCTTATCATTGAAGGAATGGCTGGTACAAAACCAGAAGATATTATTGTAAGTGCTGAAAACTGCGAGGCATTTCATAAAGATACAGAAAATCGTGCTGTTTTTGTAATAGGAATGGGTGCAACAGAAGTAACACTCCGGGGATTTACAATTGAAAATACACATGTAAAAACTGCTGATGATGCTGCCTTAGGAAATCAGGCAGAGGCACTTTGCTTTCATAATCAAAATGGAAGCCTTTTATGCCAGAACATGCGTTTTATAAGCCGTCAGGACACAATTCATGTTAAGGGATTCAGCAGATTTGAAGAGTGCTACGTAACAGGTGATGTTGACTTTATCTGGGGATATTGCGACACATCGCTCTGGAAAAACTGCCGCATACATACAAGAGAGGATAACCGGGGTGGAGTGCGGGATGCCTATGTGCTTCAAAGCCGGGCATTAAATTCTAAACCGGGATTTGTTTTTGTTGATTGTAAATTCACGGCTGATAAAAGACCGGAAGGAAGCCATATTTACGTGGGAAGATCTCAGGGAACAGGTAAAAGCGACAGTATTGACCGATGGGATAGCATTGCATTAATCGACTGTACACTAGATGAAAACTACGACAGAGCCTTGTGGACGGACGAAGAAGGTAAGCGTGCCGTATGGCCAGAAAAAGGAACGAAACAAAATGGCTGGCGGGAATATGGAACAAAGCGTCTGGACAAAGAAGGAAACGAAATTCTGGATGATACTTCTTTTCGTGAAAAACACGGTTATGTAATGACAAAAAAAGAAGCGGCTGAACTAAAAGAAGAGATTATGGCTTAACGACTGGAGCTGCGCCGAAAGGCGTTCGCCAAAGGCGAATGAAGCGCTTTAGACGCGAAACAGCGCAAGGCGTGACGGCTTTGCCGGAAGCCCCATATAAGTCAAAAACACTGCTTTTTATAACCTTGCCTTTTATTCTAAAAAAGATAAAATATTTTCTAGAATTGAAAAAAGTGGGCACAAGTCCAGTCAGAGGAAAACAAATGATAGAATTAAATTTGCGTGATTTTGGTGGAAAAGCAGATGGAAGCGATAATACTTCTTGTTTTAAGGCTGCTTTTGAAGAACTTGCAAAAAACGATGGTGGAAAACTGACCGTAGACAGCGGAAAATGGGTAACGGGTCCGATAGATATTCCTTCAGATACAACACTTGAGCTTTTGGACGGTGCTGAACTTTCTTTTATAGATAACCCTGATGTTTATACTCCGGCTTTTACCAGATGGGAAGGTGTTGAGTGTTATGCTATGCATGCGCTTGTGCGCTCAGCTGATACAAAAAATGTAAAGATTACTGGCAAAGGAACAATTAACGGTAACGGCGCAAAATGGTGGGCAACCGTAAAAGATAAAAAAGCACGTAAACAGTCTAAACCTGAACTTGAATGCGAATTAGCCCTTGCTAAACTTAATCCCGGGTTTGAAGGTCAGGCTGGCGGTGGCGGTGGCCGCGAAACTCAGTTTTTGCGTCCATGTCTTATTGAATTCATTAACTGTCAGAACGTTGTACTTGAAGGGGTAAAAATCATTGATTCTCCTTTCTGGACTGTACATCCTCTTTATGTTAAGGGACTTGAATTAAAAAATCTCCATATTGAAAATCCATATTCAGCACCTAACACAGACGGTATTGATGTTGATTCATGCGAGGATGTAAAAATTTCTGATTGTTTTGTAAGTGTAGGTGATGACGGAATCTGTATAAAAAGCGGTTCTGGACCAGATGGAATACGAGTTAACCGCCCTACTGTTGGGGTTGAGGTTCGCGGCTGTACTGTGCGCAATGCTCACGGCGGAATCGTTTTAGGGTCAGAAACTGCAGCAGGAATGAGTAAAATTCATGCCTACGACTGCGACCTTTCTGGAACAGACCGAGGTATTCGTATTAAAAGTCGTCGTGGTCGTGGTGGAGACATCAACGATATTGAGTTAAACAATCTTGTAATGAATGATACTCTCTGTCCGATTGCAATGAACATGTATTATAAATGTGGAATCACTGACCAGAAATCACCGCTATTTAGTCTTGAAAAACAGCCTGTAACAAGCGAAACTCCTCGCATTCATAATGTAAAAATTGTTGGATGCAAAGGGTCTGGCTGTAAGGCAAGCGCTGGATTTATTGTCGGACTTCCAGAAATGCCTATTGAAAATCTTGAAATTCGCGATTGTCATTTTACAACAGACGAAAACTCTGATGCTTCTCCAATGGATAGCGACATGTTCTACGGTTTGCCAGAAGTAACTGTAAAAAGCTTCCGCGTAAGAAATGCACCTGGAGCAAAGTTTGAAAATGTAACAATCGAAGGTCCAAAAGAAGTATTTATTTACGAATAAAATATATTTTGTGAATTTAAAGGCAGCCTGAATACAGGCTGCTTTTTTTATGGTTGACGGAGATTTTTATTTTTTAGATAATTTTTTTATGAAGAAAATATTTTCGTTTTTTGTTTTTGTTTTTTCCGTTGCTTTTATTTTTTCTCAAAATTCTTTTAGTATTCATGGAAAAGAAGAGATTTTTGGTCTTGACGGTGTTATGGATGGTTTATTGTTTGGTGGTGGTGTATTGCTTAGCGGCGGAGACTTGATATTGGACAATGTTCTGGAAGTTAACCGCGCAGAATATGATGGCTCAAAAGTTTATGACAAAAATAAGGTAAATGCTTTTGACCGTTTTTTTATGAATGAATATTCTGAAAAACTAGATAGAGCAGGTGATGCGGGGCTTGTTTTGTGTATGCTGACTCCTAGTTTCCTTTTTGCAACTCAAAAAGAAGAATGGTTTACAATTGGGGTTATGTACGCAGAAACTTTATTAATTGCAAACGGAATAAAAGAATTAACTAAACTTGCTGTAAACCGTGACAGACCGTTTATGTATTATGACCCTTCTTCTTATCCAAAAGATGATGTAGAAGACGGCGATTTTGCCAATTCCTTTCCGTCTGGACATTCAACAATGAGTTTTGCAGGGGCTGCCTTTGCCAGTTATACATTTTTTAAATATTTTCCAGATTCTCCATATCGATATGCTGTTACTGCTTCTTCTTTTACCCTTGCAGCGGCAACCGCCTGTCTTCGCGTAAAAAGCGGAAATCATTTTGCGACTGACGTTTTGACTGGAGCGGTTCTTGGTAGTGCAGTTGGCTTTTTTGTACCATTTTTGCATACCTTTAATGTAAAAAGCAATCTTAACCTTGCGTTTTTCCCAGACGGATTTTTGATTAAGGTAAAACTGTAAATATGTCCTTTCTATTCAAAAAAAGCCGCCATCCTTATGTAAGTTTTTTTTATTTTGCAGTAATTGTTTGTCTTTGTTTTGCTGTAAAAAATCCGGTTTTTATTGCTTCTTCTTTTGTTTGTGCTTTTTTAATGAATATTTTTCTAAAAAATTACAGGGGAATAAAAAACATTGCCCTTTTAATGCCTTTTTTTATTCTCTTATCCTGCTTAAATCCTCTGGTAAGTCGCTGGGGAACTACAGTAATTTTTTATTTGTTTGGGGATGAGAGTAAGCCTTTTACTCTTGAAGCTGTTTGTTACGGTCTTAACACAGCTTTTATGCTCTTAACAGTAGTTTTATGGTTTTTGGCATTTTCTGCGGTTGTTACCAGTGACCGCCTGACTTTTATTTTTGGAAAAGTTTTTCCTGCTGTATCGCTGATGCTTGTAATGATATTGAGGATGATTCCATTTTACAGACGGCGCTTGCAAGATATTACTCTTGGGCGGCAGGGTCTTGGTTTAAGCGAAGGCTCTTCTACTTTTAGTAAAATTCGTGAAAAAATCCATGTTTTAAATGCAGTTACATCGTCAACTTTAGAAGATGGAAAATTAACCGCAGACAGTATGGAAGACCGCTACTGGGGGCAAAAAAAAAGGACTGCATTTATCAGCTATAAGTTTGGTGCCGATGATTTAGTCTTGTTTTTATCTGGGGTTTGTTTAACGGTGGTTTCTATAATTGCTATTGTAAAAGGTGGCGGAAAAATGAATTTTTATCCTGTAATTGACATAGGAACATTCCGCGGAAATTTATGGAATGAACTTGCATTCAGTTCAAATACGGCCCTAATGTTTATCTGTGCCTTGTTTTGCAGAAAATAAAACAGCACTTTCTCTGCGGTCAGTGCTGTTTTATAGTAATAATCTTTATTGGATTATTTGCAATGTTTGAGGTTCATCGGATTTATACGCGTACCACTCTTTTATCTGCATATAACCTTTGTAGTCAACGCTTATTGTGTCGCCTTCGAATACAAGTTCAAGGCCGTCAACATAATCCATCATGCTTAACATGGTTGTATTATAATCTTGGGAATCAGCATCAGAAACGACCTCTGCTAAAATCCATAATCCGTCATCTCCTTTTATCAAAGAATACTCCTGACGTTCACGGTATTCTTCTCCATTTTCTTCGTCTTCTACAACGGGATAAGTAACCCATGTTATTGTTTTGTCATCTTTTAAGATAAAGTAGCAGTATCCAGAATCGTCTGTTTGTTCATCTCCTTGGGCATAAGGAGTTCCCATACCCTGCCAGAAAGATGTGCGGCTAAAGTACAATGGTGGAAGAGTTGAGTTTTCGTATTTGTTAAGAGTTTTTTTATAGCTGTTAAACAGAGTAAAATCTTTTTCTGTTTTGCATATTGTGTCTTCTGTTATTTTTGGTGTCCTAAAATGATTGTATGCAAAACCATTATTTACATAGTATTCAACAAGACAGTAGTAGTTTGCTGTTCCATCCGTAACCAGATAACAGTATTGAAGAGGAAGTTTTGGATCTGTAGTTGATTTACCGGCTTCGCTCCATTGTGCCCCGTCTAAAATTGTGTATTTTTTGTAATTCCATGTAATACTGTCGCTTTCGATTTTAAGAAGCCCAGCTGCTGCTCTGTAAAACACTCCTGGATTTACATAAACATCGCCTGCGGCAATTTCATCCTTTGTTGCAAGATAAAAATCGTATTCGTAGAGTGAAGGAATGTAGCTGTCTGAAAGTTTGTAAACGTAGGAATCTTCAATGCCGGTAATGCTATTTGTAGAATACCACCAGTAGTCAGCAGTTTTGCCATTGCCTAAAGAGATTTTACTTTCAATATTGTTTTCTGTGTAAATTTCTTTCCATGTTTTTTGAGACGGAAGGTCTAAAGTGAATGTTACACAGTGAATGGCCTCTCCTTTTTCTACGGTGTAGTAGCCGTCATTACCTTTTACTGGGTTTCCAAAATAAAAGTTATATTTGTAAGTGATTTTTGAAGACTGAGGACCTGTAAATTCTCCAGAAACTAAATCTGATTCTGTTTTGTAAGCCTGAAATGCCTGAGAAGGTGAAGAAAACCAGTCTGGTGACCATAAAACTTGCCAGCTGGTGTTGGCAATATTCTTAATGTGCATTACGGTCCAGAAAAGACCCTGTTCACTTAAAAACTGCTCACTTCCTGTAATTCCAGGATCAATTGAGCCAGATGCATTTTTTTGTGAAGAATGAACTAGAAGAATCTGATAATCAGGAGCTTCATCTGTTTGTGATAGATTAACAACCTGGGCAACATTTGCAAACCAATAATGATTTGTATCAGCTGCGATATTAATTTTTGCACCTATATCTAAAGTGTATCCGTTAGAAAGTGAATAGGAACCAGAAAGATTGCTTAGATAAACAGTTTCTATGCTTGGAATAGCAGAAAGAGAAACAGTTGGAGTAACACCGTCATATTTTGCTGCTCGTTCAAAAGAAAATAAATCTGACTGGCAGTTTAGTGATGTACCGTTGTAGGTAAAAGTACAGTTATATTCCTCGCCGATACGTTCAATATCTTTTATCCAAAGTAATTGTGCCTTATAAACGGTCTTATTTAAGACAGAAACAGCACGGTCAGCACTTTCAGAAGAAACAAAATCAAGTTTTGCAAAATAGGTTGGTTCTAAGGAGTTACAGGAATAACACAGATAAAGCTGATTATCTTCTGTAAAAAAATCATAGCGGCTGTCTCCAGAAAACCATGAGGAATTACTCAGAGAAGGAACATCGTAATAAACAGTTTGTTCACTTTGTTTTTGTTGTAAGGGTTCATTATGCTCACAGGAAACAATACCGAGCAAAATACCAAAAAGGAGGAATAAGCCTCCTGTCTTTGAGAATATAGTTTTCATACAATTCATCCCCTTGTATGTATGTAGAATAAGCCAGTCCGCATTTGACGGTAGTGGAGCTTGGGGGGAATTACACCCTGCTTGGCAAACTTAGCAAAAAGTTTACAAAATATTAGCATAAAAAAACTAGATTGAGCAATTAACTTTTTTATATAATTAATATGATGACTTTTGAAGAAGTAAAAATAAATGAGGGAGAATTTCTTCTTGTTTTGGGACCTTCTGCAGGCGGGAAAACGACATTTCTAAAGCAGCTTAAGAAAAAATTTGAACAGCAGGGATTTCGTACCGGCTACGTAATGCAGAATTTTGATGCACAGATTGTTACGGATAAAGTGTGGCACGAGCTTTGTTTTGCACTGGAAAATCTTGGAACGGCTCCTTCTGTTATGCATCGCCGTGTTGCAGAAGTATGTTCTTATTTTGGAATTGGAGAATGGCTTAATAATGATACGGCGTATTTAAGCGGTGGTCAAAAACAGCTTGTAAATCTTGCGGCTGTAATGGCAATGACTCCAGATGTTCTTTTGCTCGATGAACCTACAAGTCAGCTCGATCCGGTTACGGCTCAAAATTTTTTAGCAACAGTTCGACGTCTTAATCTTGAATTGGGAGTTACTGTAATTATTGTAGAGCATCGTATTGAGGAATTATTTTCTGTAAGCGACAGAGTTTTATATATCGATAAAATGAATGCTCTTTTCAGTGGCACTCCAGAGGAACTTGTTCTGGAAAAGACTATAATTGAATTTTTACCATGTGCTTCAAGAATTGCGATAAACAGTGGTTTTTCTCAAAGTAAAAAAATTCCTCTGACGGTCAGGGAAGGGAGAACATGGTTACGGGAAAGGCTTAGGGATAGCAGGGGCGCAGAACGTCCGGACCTGACGAACGCAGATACGGATGGAGCGATAGCGCAACCCCGGATAGCCCGACCCTTAGCAACCGGTTCAGCGGGTGCTAAGGGGAAGCTCCAAAAACAAAAAATAATTGAGTGTAAAAACCTTAGCTTTGCCTATGAAAAAGGAAAAGATGTTTTATGTCAGTTGAATTTTACCCTTAATAAAGGTGAAATTTTTGCAGGAGTTGGAGCAAATGGAAGTGGAAAATCAACTTTTTTAAAGCTATTATGCTCACTTGTAAAACCAACAGGCGGAAAAATAATCATTGATAAGAACAGCAAAGTATTTTTGATGAGCCAAAACGTAAGAAATATTTTTACACGGCAAACTGCCTGTGACGAACTTATAGAGTGTGGATATAAAAAAGGCGAAAAACTCAGCGTACTTAGTGAAGGGCTTTTAAATCGGCATCCATATGATTTAAGTGGCGGAGAAATGCAGAAACTGGCACTTGAAAAAATTTTATTGAGAAAACCAGATATCATTTTGCTTGACGAACCGACGAAAGGATTGGATAACGCGTTTAAAAAGGAATTCAGTTCAATTTTAAAAAATCTTTCGGACAGCGGTGTAAGCATTGTTTTAGTTTGCCATGACCTTGAGTTTTGCGCATATACAGCCGACCGTGTAGGAATGATTTTTGAAGGAACGATAACAGAAAGTTCAGTTCCAGAGGAATTTTTTAGCGGAAACAATTTTTATACAACCAGCGTAAACCGTATCTGCCGCGGAATAATCAATGGGGCTGTAAAGGAAGAAGACATAAAATGGTAAATGCTTCTTTAGCTGTAATGGTTTTTCTTGGAATTGTTATCGCTTCTTTTTATTTTGCCTTTGAACACTCGCATCCAAAGGCGGGAGAACTTGTTGTAGTTGCCCAATTATGTGCACTTTGTATATGTGCAAGGGCGATTTTTAGTTTTGTACCATATTTTAATCCTGTACTTGCAATCATTATGATTAATTCAGTTGTGCTCGGAGTTAGAAAAGGATTTTTAATTGGCTCTTTGACAGCTTTTGGAAGTAATTTTATTTTTGGTCAGGGTCCATGGACGCTGTATCAGATGGTAAGCTGGGGGCTTGCGGGAGTAATTTTTGCCTTGCTTGCAAAGTGGGGTGGTGTTAGACGAAGTAACTGGCAAATGAAGGATTTTTTTGTTGCCTGCATAGTGGCCGGAATGAGTGTAGTTTTTATTACAGGACCGATTGCCGATTTAAGTGGTGTTTTTATGTTTGGCGTAAATGACTTAAAATCCCTTTTTGTTTTATTATCCGGGGGATTTGTTTTGAATCTTACCCTTGCAGCAAGTACGATTGTAACGATTTTGCTAGCGGCAAAACCGCTTTTGTTTGCATTAAATAGAACCGTAAAATAAATTGCGCAGGCAAAAACAGCACGGAATAAATTAAAGCATTTTTTAAAATTTTCCACTTACACCAAGAGTTATGCTTCTTCCTGGCATAGGGTAATCTTCGATTGACTGGTAGCTTGTGTTAAAGATGTTGTCAATTTTAAGATAGGGCGTAAGGTGCTTCCACAGCCGAACGTTCACCGCAAGGTCTAGAAGCGTATAAGGTTCTAAATATGATATATTAAGGTTTGATTTGTATCGTTTTCCAGTGTAAGAGCCTGTCAGAGTAAAATCCCATTTCTTAAAATTAAGTTTTGCGCTAAGAGTTCCTGTAAAATCCGGGGTCCACATGATGCGATTGCCGTATGTGAGACTGTCGGATTTGTCAGTCAGTCGGTTGTAAAGATATTCGCCAGAGGAGCGAAGTTCAAAAATGTCATTAAAAAATGTTTTTTTCAGGTTAAAGTCAATTCCAAAATAAAAGGCGCTTTTTTCGTTTTTTGTTCTGTTGCCGCTCCAGGTGATTTTGTCCTCGTAGGTGTTGGCAAAAAAATTAAGTGAAAAAGGCAAAAATTTGTTTTTTATGTCAAAGGTCAGATCTGCTCCCCAGCCTTTTTCGGGCTTTAAATCAGGATTACCCTTAAAACCTCCGCCGTTCCAATACAAGTCATCCATATTTGGAAATTGAATCATCCTGTATCCGTCGATTTTTATGTCCAAAAACGGAGATGTGATGGCAAATCCTAATTTTGGAACAAAAGCCAAATTCTTGCCGCAAAATTTAAGGGCCATGGGAATGCTTGCGCTAAAATAATTGTTTATGTAAAACTTTGTGGTTTCCTTAAAAACCCCAGAAACCTGATTATGTATTCCAGAGTTTGTTGAATTTAGATGTGTGTATTCAAAGGAAAAACTTGCCGTCTGCTTTATTTTTTTTAGATTGTAGATTTCTGCGGAAACGCTATATTTTATGTTATCGTATATGTGATGACTGTCGTCAGAGTTGCTTTTGTATGTACGGTCCTGCTTTGTGTAGGCGGCAATGTTTTTTAAGTTAAATAAGTCTAAAACAGCCGGATTAAAAAGTGTAAAACTAACCGTGTTGTTTGTGTCGTTCTGGTGTCCCTCATCTCCAGGGTACATGGTTCCTGGACAGTCCTTACTTCCCTTATAAAAGCGCTCAGAAAGTGCCCAGTAATTTCCATTATCAAAATAATATGAAAAAAGTCCGTCAAAAGACCCGTCCAGAACAGCAGAATCTTTTTGTGTTGAATATATGTCTTTCCAGTTTTTGTAAATAAAGCGGTTTTGGGCAAAGGTGGCAGCTCCGTTTAAATTTAAAAAGGATTTTTCTGAAAACTGCTGGTTTAATCCAAGTTTCTGGGAGAAAGTGTCCAGAGTCAGAGGACTGGTTTTTGTATTTGTATAGGATTTTATGCTTGAATTAAAAGTCAGGTTCCGACCAAGAGACTGTTTTTTTGTAGTAATGTAAATTACGCCTCCCACAGCGCCCTCGTCCTCAACACCTTCCGTAAAGCCACCCCGGACAATTTCAATTTTTTCTATGGAATTAATGTTTATGGAGCTAAAGTCAAAAGTTCCGGTCTGGGCGTTGTTCATGCAGATGCCGTCCACAACAACTCGGACCGTTTCGTCGGTAAATCCGCGGATGGAAGGTTTTTGCTCTAGACCGTAAGTTCCGTAGGAAAGAATCTGTATGCCCGATTGCTCTACGACTTCTGCCAAATCCGCAAAATGGCTGTCTTCAATATCTTTCGCTGTAAAAACCTGACGCTGTTCTACAACCGGCGCGTCTATGTAAGTGTAAATATGCGGAAGGTTAATATCAGCTTCTTCAGCGGGGGAAGTATCCCCCTCGTCTGCAATGCCTCCGGCATTTTCGACTACCCCCTCTGCGGGGGATACCCCCGCAACGCCCCCGGACTGGGCAGAAAGGGAACCTGTAATAAAAAGTGAGAGTAAAAAAAACAGTGGTTTTCTGATTTTCATGACAAAAAAATAAAAGCCCCCGCAGTATCAGTCAATGCGCAGGGGATCGTTAAATTATGATTTTATTTTTTTACTGGTTATTAACAGTATATTCGCCCCAAGAAGACCAGTAGCCGTTTGCAATAGTAAATTCTTTTACTGCTTCTTCCAGAGTGTCTGTATAGGCTTTTCTTTTGTTAGTGTAATTTGAAGCTGTTCCCATAGAAACAGAAGAAGATGTCAGGTTTTTAAAATTGATTGCGTTGTATTTTCCAATAAGAGAACTGTCTAAACCTGAACCTACTGTTACATACTTAAAGTAGATATAGTTTCCATAAATACCTGCAACTTTACCAGTCCAGTCGTATCCCCAGCCACCGTCATTGTATGTTACAGATGCATTATTAAAAGCATAGGCATCGCCATAAATACTTTCCCAAGAATTAGAGTTAAGTGTTTCATAATCTTCAGAATCTGTATAAGGATTAACAATTACATATTCATAGACATATTCTGTGTCTTCTTCCTGCTGGCAGGAAATAAAGCCAAAAGAAACAGATAAAATTGCGCAGAGTGTTAAAAGTGCGCGACCAAAGTTAAAGCGTGAGCTTTTCATGAGAGGAGTCTCCTTTGCCCCAGAGTGTTGCGTAGGGCTGGTTTGTAATTGTCATTCCGCCTGGAATGAATCTGTAATCAGGTATTCGGACTTGTCCCCGTAAACAGGGCTTACCGTTCCGCGTCGAGCCGGTGACTTTCACACCGTTCCCCTGAAAAAAGATAAAAAGAGAATAATGAATTAAAAAAGTTTTGTAAAGGTGTTGTATAGCATTTACTATACATTATACTTGTGTATAACAGGATTGCATGCTATACTTTTTATGCACCACAGCGGTGGTAGGCTGAACCTCTGAATTCAAAAGAATGAGGAGGCCTGTATGTCAGGATACGAAAGCATTATGCTTCTTTGTGCTATTGTAACTGCTATAGTTGCAGTGGCATCGTTTGTCTTTGCTGTATGCAGGGCACTCGCGAAAAAAGATTATAAGGACGAGTAGAAAGAGAAAGCCTACGCATACTGTTACCCCGCGTAGGCTTTAAAACAAGTCACAGAGGTTCAGCCACATTGCTGTGGTGCACTTCTATCAAGATAATTTTATCATATCAGTTATTAATGTCAAGTTTTTACTTCATCATTAAGCATAATTTCTGTGCGTCAGGGGCTGGAGCTGCGCCGCAGGCGGCCACCGCAAGGGAGCGTGGCTGCCGGTCAGGCAGACTAAGCGAGTGCGGAGGCTGGAGCGGAAGCGGAACGGCGGAAGACCCGGCCGTCCTGTTCTGTCAGGACGGAGACGCCCACCTCATATCTAGACTTTTTACATTGATTTGCTCTATAATTATTGAACTATTTCGCAATTTACCGACAGTAAAGTCGGGTTTAAGGAGATTAAAATGGCAAAAGTTGTAACTTTTGGTGAATTGATGCTTCGCATCCAGCCTGCTGATTATTATCGTTTCGTACAGGTTGACTCAATGACAACAACATTTGGCGGTGGAGAAGCTAACGTTTCTGTTTCTTTGGCTAACTATGGCAACGAATCTTACTTCGTTACAAAGCTTCCTACTCACGAAATCGGACAGGCAGCTGTTAACAGCCTCCGCAAATACGGTGTTCACACAGAATACATCGTTCGTGGCGGTCCACGTGTAGGTATCTACTACAACGAAAAAGGCGCTTCACAGCGTGGTTCAAAATGTGTATACGACCGTGCAGGTTCATCTATTCAGCTTGCTAAACCAGAAGAATTCAACTGGAAAGAAATCCTTAAGGGTGCTCAGTGGTTCCACATCACAGGTATTACACCTGCTCTTGGACCAAACATGGTTACAGCTTGTATCGAAGCTTGTAAAGTTGCACGCGAACTCGGTGTTACAACTTCATGTGACCTTAACTACCGCGGAAAGCTTTGGACAAAAGACGAAGCACGCAAAGCAATGACAGAAATCTGTAAATACATCGATGTTTGTATCTCTAACGAAGACGATGCTAACGATGTATTCGGTATCAAATCAGAAGGTACAGATACAACTAAGGGTGAACTCAACACTGAAGGTTACAAATCAGTTGCTCGCCAGCTCAAGGAAAAATTCGGTTTCAAGAAAGTTGCAATCACACTCCGCACTTCTATCAACGCAAACCGCAACCTCTGGCAGGCTCTCTTGTACTGCGATGACAAAGACTTTGCTTTCTCAAAACAGTATGATATGCAGATTGTTGACCGCGTAGGTGGTGGTGACTCATTCGGTGGTGGTCTTATCCACTCACAGCTCAAAGGAATGAACACTCAGGATTCTATCAACTGGGCAGTTGCTGCTTCTTGTCTCAAACACTCAATCATCGGAGACTACAACATGGTTTCTGAAGACGAAGTTAACAAGCTCGCAGGCGGCGACGGTTCTGGTCGTATCCAAAGATAGTTTTTTGCCAAACGAGAATTTTCTTGTATAAATAAAAAAACCGGCATATAGTTATGCCGGTTTTTTTGTGCAGGAATTTTCAGTATGTTGACTGCTCTGCAACTAATATTATTTTTTTGTAGTCTTTTTAGTGGTTGATTTTTTTGCTGACGGAGCCTTTTTTTCGGCAGGTTTTGCTTCTTTTTCTGAAGGAATACAGATGACAACAGAGTTTTCTGTATTTGAGAAAGGAGCAGGGATATATTTGTCAGCCTTCCAGTCATTTTCCCAGCGGCTTCCGTCGATTAAATAGCGGTACTGATATTCTTTTCCTGATTCAAGTTCAATTGTAACGGAGAAAGAACCATCCTTTGCCTTTTTAAGTGGTGTAGCTGTTGAACTCCAGCTATTAAAATCACCGGCAATTGAAACACTTGAAGCACCTTGTGAAGCTTCTTTTTCTACGATAAAAGTTACCTTACATTTTTTTGCGTCTGCTGAATAAGCTTTTTTTAATGCCATATAATTCTCCTGTTTTTACTAAGAAAGTATTGAATTTAATTTTTATAGCCTTAAAAAATCATCCGTAGCGTCTTTTAAGTTCTTTTAAAATTATAAACCTGAATTTCAGAAATTCAATAATTTTATATAGATTATTATATGTCCTTATTGCTGATTTTTCTAAATAATTATATATTATTCATGAAATCAACAAAAATCCGCCGATTTATCCAAATTGCAGGCGGTGCTGCTTCGTATGAGGCGGCAGAATTTTGCTAAACTGGGGGCATGATAATGTCTGTTTTATCAAAAAATCACTATTTATTTACTTCTGAATCTGTTGGAGAAGGTCATCCTGATAAACTTTGCGATCAGGTTTCTGATGCTGTTTTAGATTATTGCCTTTCTTTAGATCCAGACGCACATGTAGCCTGTGAAACTTTTTCTTCAACTGATTTTCTTTTAGTTGGTGGTGAAATCGGTTTTCAAAACTATAAAATCAATCAAAAAGAATTTGATTCAAATATTGAACGTATTGCCCGTCAGGTTGCCCTGGATATTGGTTATGATTCTCCAGAAGTTGGGCTTGATGGAAAAAACTGTATGTTTGTGAACCGATTGCATGCACAATCAGCTGATATTAATCAGGGAGTTGTTGGAAAAGGTCTTGATGAATATGAAGGACAGCAGGGAGCCGGAGATCAGGGAATGATGTTTGGTTTTGCCTGCAATGATACACCAACTTTAATGCCGGCTCCAGTTTATTATTCTCATCAGATTCTTTTAAAAGCTCACGAACTTAGGCACAACGGAACAATAAAATGGCTTCGTCCAGATGCAAAATCGCAGGTTACAATTGAATATGACGAAAACCACAAGCCTGTCCGTGTTGATACAGTTGTAGTTTCCCATCAGCATAATCCAGAAGTTTCTTACGATACAATAAAAGAGACAATCATAAATCAAATTATTAGGCCGGTTCTTGAACCTACAGGGCTTTTAGACGATAAAACAAAATACTTTATAAATCCGACAGGAAAATTTGTTATCGGTGGACCAGACGGGGACTCTGGACTTACTGGACGTAAAATTATTGTAGATACTTACGGTGGAATGGGACGCCACGGAGGCGGAGCGTTCAGTGGAAAAGATCCAAGCAAAGTAGACCGTTCGGCTGCTTATATGGCCCGCTATATTGCTAAAAATATTGTAGCCGCAGGACTTGCTGACAGGGCAGAAGTTGAGCTTGCTTATGCAATTGGAGTTCCATTTCCTGTTTCAATTTTAGTTGATACTTTTGGAACAGAAAAAGTTGAACGGCATAAAATTGACAGCGCTGTAGAAAAAATTTTTGATTGTACGCCAGCAGGAATTATAAAGACCTTAAATCTAAAACAACCGATTTACCGTAAGACTGCTTCTTATGGTCACTTTGGGCGTGATGGATTTGCCTGGGAAAAAACTGATAAAGTTGAAGATCTTAAGGCTGCTGTAAAACAGGTACAATAAAACAAGATTGAAAGCAAAGTTTGTTTTAATTGGGTCGGGGTGGCGCACTTTTTACCATATAAGAGTTGCATGATATGGGGCATCCTTAAAAATTGAAATTTATCAGGCTTCCATATAAAATTAGCTCTATGCAGGGACAGTTTGAACGAACACAATTATTACTTGGTAAAGATGCGATGGAAATCTTAAACCGCGCCCGCATTGCTGTTTTTGGAGTTGGTGGTGTCGGTGGTTTTGTTGTAGAAGCACTGGTACGAACTGGAATTTCACATATAGATATTATTGATAATGATACGGTCAGTCTTTCAAATATAAACCGACAGATTATTGCAACAACTAAAACTGTTGGAAAATATAAAGTTGAGGTAATGAAAGAGAGAATCCTAGAAATCAATCCCAATGCAGAAGTAAATGCTTATAAATGCTTTTATCTTCCTGAAACAAAAACTCAATTTGATTTTACAAAATACGACTATGTTGTAGATGCAGTTGATACAGTAACGGCAAAAATTCAACTTATCCTTCAGGCAAAAGAGGCAGGAACAAAAATCATTTCGAGTATGGGGGCAGGAAATAAACTCAATCCGACTCTGTTTGAAGTATCTGATATTTTTAAAACAAGTGTTTGTCCCCTTGCAAGGATTATGCGTCAGGAATGTAAAAAACGGGGAATAAAAAATGTTAAAGTCGTTTATTCAAAGGAAAGACCTTTAAAACCTATAAAAGACAGGGAAAGGCCCTTAAGTAACGACCTGTCCTTAGAAAAAACTCAAAATGGTTCACGACCCCGGGACATTCCTGGCAGTACGGCATTTGTCCCATCTGTTGCTGGTCTTATAATTGCCGGAGAAATAATAAGAGATTTGACTTTTGATGTGATGAATCAAACAAGGGAACGTGAATTTGAAAAATAAAAATGTTCTGATTGATTTTTTCAGAGAGGATTAATCTGTTCAATCACTTTTTCAAGTTCATTCGACCATTCATTAAATTCAATATTCAATGCCTGTTCAATTTTTTTAGTTGAGAGTACGCTGAAAGGCGGACGTTTTGCTATTGTAGGATAGTCTTTTGTGGCGCATTCAAAAATTTTACATTCTTTTTTAACCAAACACATTTTTTTTGAGAGAGAATATATTTTTTTTGCAAAGTCAAACCAAGTTGTTTGTCCTTTGTCTGTTACATTATAAATTCCTGAGGAAATGGATTTAAATTCATTTTTTGAAATAAGAAGACTGATGATTTTGCAAAGTGTCGTGCAACTTGTAGGGCAACCTGTCTGGTCAGAAACAACGCGTATTTCGTTTTGATTATTTAAAGCATTAATTATGGTTTTTACAAAGTTTTTTCCATTTTTTCCATATAACCAAGAAGTCCTCAAAATAAAAAATTTTTTGAGAGATGAAGAAGAGATGATTTTTTCACCAGCAAGTTTGCTTTTTCCATAAATATTCAGGGGATTCGGCACATCATTTTCTGTGTAAGGGACTTTAGATAAGCCATCAAAAATATAATCTGTGCTTATGTGAATTAATGCTGCATCTGTTATTTTTGCGATTTTAACAAGGTTCTTAATTCCGTATTCATTTACAGCAAAGGCTGAGTCAAAATCCTGTTCCGCTTTGTCAACGGCGGTATAAGCTGCACAATTTATGATAAAATCAATTTTATTTGAAGGAGTAATTGTTTTTACAAAAGAAAGCATCTGTTCATAATTGGTTATATCTATTTCAGCGGAAGAGGTCGCAAATACTTGTAATGAATTGTTTTTTAAAAGGAAATCGTAAAGCTCACTTCCGAGCATTCCATTTTTACCGATAATCCAGATAACTCTCATGTTCAATTCAAGCCTCGGAAAATGATAGCATTTAAACTAAACCTTAACTAGAAAATTATTTTTTAACTCTATTAAAAAAGTTATAACGAGAGTACAATATTTTGTGAGGTACATAAATGAATATTAATGAACGAGGGGAACTGGCAGCTTCTTTAAAAGCAAGTGGTCAGTGTAATTGCTGTCAGGCAGTAACAAAAGTTCTAGCCGATTTAACTGATGTGGATGAAACGGCACTTCATCAGCTATCTAGCGGTTTTGCAGCTGGAATGGGGTGTATGGAAGCAACATGCGGTGCATTAATAGGAGCAAATATAATTCTTGGCTTAAAAACAAAAGGAAACGGTACAGTAAAGCTAAGCCGTGAACTGCTTTCAAAATTTAAGGAAAAATGCGGAGCCATTACCTGTAAAGACTTAAAAGGGATTGAAACAGGTAAGGTTTTGTGTGAGTGTCCCGATTGTGTAAAAAATGCAGTTCTAGCGTTGAATGAAGTTCTTCCGCTTGAATAAACTTGTAACCAAATAAAATATTGTTGGAGGATTTTAATGTTTTGTAAAAAATGTGGAACAGAGATTTATGATGGAGCTAAGTTTTGTACATCATGTGGAACAAAATTGGAAATTAATAATGAAATTCAAGTTTCTGAAAATGCTTCACCGAAAAGTCGTCTTGCGGCATTATTATTTGGAATTTTTCTTGGTGGAATCGGAGTTCATAATTTTTATTTGGGACATGCGATAAAAGGACTTACAAAAGTTTTGATGTTAGTTTGTGGATTAATAGTTTACATTGGAGGAATTGTAAAAGTTGCTATCGATGGATATAGCTATTCGTATTCAATAAGTTCAATAGCCACTTTTTCAGGTTTAATTATAGTTGGATTTCTTTTGATGTGGATTCCTGGGATATGGGCATTTGTAGAATGGATTTTAATCGCATGTGGTAAAGCAAAAGATTCAAGCGGTTTACCAGTAACAAGATGGGAATAAATTAAAAACGGGAATTTCTGTTAGAAGTATACAATCTGTGGTGGTTTTTATGCAAAATCTTCTTTCTCCGCAGGATATTATCGAAGTTTTTACCCGCTTTAAGGCTCACAACGAAAATCCAAAGTCAGAATTGCACTGGACTTCACCTTTTACTTTGCTGGTGGAAGTGGTTTTGAGTGCACAGGCTACTGATAAATCTGTAAATATTGCTACTAAAGAATTGTTCAGGGTGGCAGATACTCA
>JAZSJM010000113.1:0-6233 GCA_045534325.1 Treponema sp.
TGCTTTCTGGAAATTTATTGCAGAAGACAATGACAACGAAATTAATTCAATCGCGAACGCAATTATAGAAAAAATTTCTGCAACATCAGAAATAAATCAGCTTGATACTTTAGACACCGATTTTCTCTTAAACTTCAAGAAAAATCTCTTTGAAGCAGGAAGCAAAATCATCGACACAAAGCATGGAATTACAGACAGATTGAGTCGTGTCCTTCAACAGAATCAGAACGGAAACTATCAGAAACTTAATTCGCTTATTACTGACATAAAAAAAATCGCTTCGGAAAAATTTAAAGCCGATGATTACACAAACCAGCGCGACTTTATGAAGTTTGACACAAAACCGATACTTGCGCGCTCTTTTGCCCCTGTACTTCCAAACATGCAGAAGGAATTCAGCGAGATGGAAAAGTTTGATTCATCTGACATCGACATTTCTGATTACAACGATTTGCTCACCCAATTTTTTGTTGACCGAAAGCAGTTGCTTCAGAATATATCTGCATACCGAAAAAAACATGTTTCGCAGTTTACATTGGGAGACTTACTTTCCGAATATCCCGTCACAAAAGGAATGACAGAAATTGCAGTCTATTATGATTTGTTAAATTCTGAAAAGGATTTGACAATTGATGAAGGTTCAAGGGAAATGATTCAGTATGAAAATAACGGAAATATAATAAAGGTGACTGTGCCAAAACTAATTTTCAAAGGAGGCCACAATGTCTGATTCAAATTTAAAACCTTGGTCACAAGTCTGCATAAAGCTGTTGCAAGGACCACTTTTCAGGCAGAATGTAAACGACAAGCTGTGGGAAAAACTTGAAATGTATGAAAGCGATATTCAGGCCTTCTTTGCAATTCTTGGCGTAAGCGTTGCGATTGACAAGGCAGATGGTTTCGCATTTTTGCAGCAGAATGATTTGAATGAGGAAGATGACAATGTTTCCAGATTAATACGGCAGATTCCACTTACCGAAGAGCAGTCCTTTTTATGCATTTTGCTTCGAGATGAACTGAATAAATTTGACAATCCGAATAATTCCCAAAATAAATCTTCAATTTTGATTCTGCGAGAAAGTGAACTTTACGAACAGTACGCCATGTTCTACACAGCAAAAACAGACCAGATTACAGCACGAGCTAATTTCAAGAAAAATTTGAACCGTCTGTGTGAATTAGGGCTTTTAAAAGAACAGAATCCAGACGACATGGAAAAAGAAAGTGAATACGAGGTGCGTCGTTATGTCCGTGCAAAAATAGACTCAGAGTTTTGTGAGGAATTTATGAGAAAGATCAAAGAGAGAGAGGCTGACAATGAATAACGAATTTATTTTTGATGAGTCCGAGCAGGCTGGATTCCGCCTTAACACACTGCAACTGTACAACTGGGGCATTCTCCAGAATGACAAGATTTTCACTTTTGATTTTGACAACAAGTCAACGCTTTTGACAGGACGAAACGGAAGCGGAAAACAACGATTGTTGATGCAATAATCACCCTACTTGTTCCAAAACGCTACCGACTTTATAATCAGTCTTCATCAGGGAACACTAAGGACAAGGAACGAGATGAAGAAAGTTATGTTCTTGGGGCTTACGGCACATCTTCTGATGAATCTTCACATTCCGGGAAAACTAAATTTCTGCGTGATAAAAACTGTATTTCAATAATCAACGGCGTCTTCTGCAATGAAGTCACTAAGCAGAAAGTCTCTTTGATGCAAGTCAGATATTTTTCAAGCAGCGAGCTTGTGGCCTATGAATGTGTTACAGAAAGCAAACTTTTAATAGAAGATATAAATTCAATTTTACAAAAAGAGAATGCCA
This sequence comes from Treponema sp., assembly GCA_045534325.1. Lineage (GTDB taxonomy): Bacteria > Spirochaetota > Spirochaetia > Treponematales > Treponemataceae > Treponema_D. The sequence goes on from JAZSJM010000113.1 coordinate 1,831, forward strand.
AGTTAGACCGTGACAAAAAATGGCGGCAAATTCTGAAAAACAAATGCGGTACTGATTTTTGGGATTCTGACGGATTTTCAAAATATGCAGCCAGATTCAAGAATCTTTTTGGTCTTCGGGAAGACAGCGAAAACAAAGCACTAAAACTGTTCGCCCAAATTGTCGGCATGAAAGAGTTGGGCAATCTCAATGAATTTATCCGCCAAAAAATGATTGAAGGAATTGATGTCGATGCGGAATTTGAGAATCTGCAAGGCAACTATGAAAAGCTCATTCAGTGTGAGAATGAAATCGCCAAGACAAAATGTCAGCTTGAGCTTTTAAAGCCAATTGTTGACACAGGCAAGAAAATTGAGGAGTCAGAACAGAAGAAAGAAAAACTGATCAATGATCAGGACACCCTTCCTGCATGGTATTCAAAGACTGCGATTGAAATTCTAACCGAAGAAATCAATGCCAAAAAGCAGGAAAAAGAAAATCTTGAAAACCAGAACAAAGCTATAAAATCACGGATTGAAAGACTTTCTAACGACATTGAAGTTCTGTCAAACAATTCTGGAATTCAGATTGTAAGGGAAAAAGAGAGGCAGATACAAGAAAAAGAGAAAGAAAAACAGGATATTCAGAACGACAAAAATACTTTTGAGCAAAATGCAAATGAACTGGAATTGCAAGTTCCTCATTCTGATGAAGAGTTTTCAAAATTTATAAAAGATACTGAATCTTGTAAAAAGAAATTTCAAGACGAAGAAAATGAACTTGACGAGTTAAAATATTCAGTCCGCAAACGATATGATGACTTGAAAGAAAACCTTGACGCTTGTTTAGAAGAGTTGCAATCTTTAGGAGCACGCAGCTCAAATATTCCTTTAAAAAATATAGAAATTCGCCGTCAGATTGCAGAAGGTACAGGACTTTCGGAAAAGGCAATTCCATTTGTTGGCGAGCTGGTTCAAGTCAAGGAAGAAGAAAAATACTGGAACTATGCGATTGAGCGCCTCCTGCATAATCTTGCGCTTACAATTCTTGTTACCGAACAAAACTATCAGAAGGTGACGGAATATGTAAAAAGCCATGACCTGAACGGAAGAGTCGTCTATCTGCGTACAGATTTGCAACTGGGCGATTTTATTCCCGAATCAAGTAAAGATACAGTTTTGGGAAAAATTGAAATAAAACAAGGACATGAACTTTCATCCTGGCTTTGCCGTCACATTTACGAAAAATGGAATTATATCTGCTCAGATGATTTTTCTGTTATAGCGAAGAAAGATAAAGTCATATCTTCTACAGGTCTTGTTAAGAACGGAATAAAACACGAAAAAGATGATTCTATAAAGGAACGAACAAACGCAATAAATGTACTCGGCTGGAACAACCTTGACAAGCGAAAATCTCTTTCATCGCAGATTGAGGAGATTCGAGAGGAACTTACTGAAATTAAAACACAGGAAAATGAAATAAAAGAAAAGCTTGAAAATCTTGACATCAAAAACGACTGCGTAAAGAAGCTCCTTGAATTCAAATCATATTCAGAAATCGATACGGACTCAATCACAATAGAAATTCAGAAATTAATTGAGGAAAAGAACCGTCTGGCAAAAGAAAACAATGTTGAGGATATTGAGCGGCAGATAGACGAAAAGAAATATGAAAGACAGAAACTGACAGCGCAGAACGAGACAATTCTTACACAAATCGGTGCAATTAAAAATAAGGTTGAAGGAAAAGAAAAGTCACTATCGCAAAATGAGTCTGCATGGCAAATATTTTTGCAGAATACAGATGAAACTGTTATCAAAAATACAATTCAGAATTTCATTGCTGAATATGCAATAAAGTCTGTGGTTGATATTACAAAACTTGAAGAAGAAAGAGCAAGAATTCATAGCAGAATCGAAAATGAATTAAAAAACGAAAACAAATCTTATGCTGCATATATCAAAAATTTGGGCGATTATATGCGGAATATTCGCAGTCCAAAAGAAGAGCATAAAAGGAGATTCGGTGACTGGACAATTCAATTTGCGGATCTGCTTGAAGGGCGGGAATACCTTAATGACTGGAATAATTGCTATGAACGGCTGGTAAAGGACGAGCTTCCAAAATATCAGAAAAAATTTAAGGAATACTTACATCAGAATCTGAATGCCGACATTATACGCTTCAAAAATTTTATAGATAATGGAAATCAGGAAATTAAAAAAGCAATTGCCACGCTTAATGACAATCTTAAGAAAATCCCTTACGGTGATAATCCTAAGACATTCCTTCAGCTCAAAATAGCAGACAACCGAGATCAAAAGATTGTGGAATTCAACAGAATGCTAAAAAATGCAATTCCTAATGCCGCCGGCTACGAAAGTGACGATGAGGAAGAAAAAGCATTCCGTCGCATTAAGGACTTTATTGACTTTGTCCGCGAAAATGAGCGCAACCGAAAATTTATCCTTGACTTGCGAAACTGGCACAGTTTTGCGGCAACAGAACTGAAATATGAAGATGAAACAGAAACTCATTATTACAGCGACAGCAACAGCCTGAGTGGTGGTGAAAAAGCGAAACTCACCTACACGATTCTTGCCTCTGCAATTGCATATCAGTTCGGTATAAATGAAAGTACGAGCCGTTCGCTTCGCTTTGTCATTGTTGATGAGGTTTTCAGCAAAAGCGACAGCATAAACGCCCAATATGCAATGCAGCTTTTCAAACAGCTGGATTTACAAGTTATGATAGTAACTCCACTTGATAAATTGAACATTGCCGAAGAGTATATTTCTTCCGTTCATCAGGTTCAAAAAACAGGGGATGCCTCACGCGTGCTTTCATTAACGATGGAGCGTTTTAGAGAACGAAGAGCAGAATTGGAGAGTAAGTAAATGATCAGCCCGGAAGAAATCAGAATCAAAGCAAAAAACAAATACAAGGACTTTCTTCGTTACAAAGTTGATTTGTCATGCACTTTTCCTGTGGAAGATTTTTTTCCGCTGATTATAAAAGCCGACAAAGGAAAAGTAAATGATGACCTACTTACACGTCAAAAAGAACTACAACTTCTAATAAACAAAAGCAAAAATAAAACTGGCTCAGGATATAAACTTGATTTTGAAACAGTAAATTCGCGAAAAAACGGAGAGCAGACTGAAGTATCTAAAATCTATTTTGAAAATGAAAGTGATTATCTGTCATTTATAAATGAAAATAAGTCTTACAAACTGTTTGACACCGCCATTTCTCAAATTAAAAACAGCAATTTACTCTCAAAGGAGAAATTTGTTGAATGGGCAAAATCTCATCTGAATGATTTATACGCGGAACCAGAAAGCAGTCACTTTTGGTCAGACATTTGCCTTTGTGCCGATTGGCTGAACAAGAATCAAGATTCAAATATCTATATTAGGGAGATTCCTTTACCAGTTCATACAAAATTCATTGAACGAAATAAAAAAATAATTAAAAGCCTTACAGAAAAAGCTGATTCGGAATATGAATTCGAAGCAACTTTTGGACTAAAAATAAAACCCGATTTTGTCAGGTTTAGAAGTCTTTCTGATAACATCATTTTGCCTTTCTCAGAAAGCATGTTAGATGAATGCCAGATTCTATTAGATGATTTTTCAAAATTAGACGAATCTTTTTTGCATAAGATAAAGAATATTTTCATCGTTGAAAATGAAATGGTATACCTAACATTCCCCCGATACAAAGATTCAATCTGCATTTGGGGGCAAGGCTACAAGGTAAATATTTTAAACGGAATTGAATGGTTTAAATCAAAGGAACTGTATTACTTTGGCGATTTGGACGAACATGGATTTGACATTCTTTCGACCTACAGAAGACGTTATCCCCAGATTCAATCTTTCTGCATGGATAAAAATGTTCTTGACGAATACGAACAGTTTTTGGTTGAGGGGAAAATCCTTGAAAGTAGGCGGATTCCTGAGAATCTGACTGAAGCGGAAAATGAATGTTTTATGATTCTCAGGGATGCGGCAGATGAAAAAAACAGACTGGAACAGGAAAGAATAAGCGTAGCATATATAACGAAACAATTATCCTTATTGTAAAGGACTCTAGCAGTGAGAAGTTTTTAGAAAAAAAAGCCTGAAATCCAGAATGCAGATTCGCTTGCTATCTTTAACAGAATATAAAACTCTACAAGGTTATCAGCAGAGCATTGCCCGCCTTTTGGAAGAGTGCTGATATTAGGCAATTTCTAGGCATTTCTCACAAATCTGTCGCTTATCCCGCACATCGGCGTAATCTGCACATTGAAAATATGCAGATGTCGCTTATAATGCAAGTGAGCGTTAGGGCATGGAGCAGCTGCGAAGCAGGCCACTGGACTGAGCGAAGCGAGGGAAGCGGCTGACCGTTAGGGAACTGCGGAACGCCCGACC
>JAZSJM010000272.1:0-8560 GCA_045534325.1 Treponema sp.
TAGATATCGAAGAAGAGAGTTATTTTAGTGAGGTACATATGAAAAAAGTTGTCCTGCCATTATTAGCTGTATTTATTCTTACTCTTACCGGATGTGAAGTAGGTATGGGAGAGGCCCTGGATCTTGAGGCGCCTGAACTTACTATATCTTCGCCGGGGAAATTTACTTATCAGCCTTTGGAATTTGATTTAAAGGGAACATGTAAAGATAACATCGGTGTAAACAGTGTTACAATTTCTAACAAAGAAACTGGACGAGTTTATGGAAATGCAAGAATTACCGGTGAGAATTGGGAGTTCCATGTAAATCTTTCATCAGAAGAAGAAGGCGAAATAACTTTTCTTTGTGAAGCAAATGACCGCTTAAAAAATACTTCTACAAGATCTGCACGAACAATAACTTTACTTGTTGATGAAAATGCTCCTGTCGGAAAAGACTGGTATACAGATCGTGGAAATTCTGTACAGACACAACTTCAGGATAAAGATTTTCTCGAAGATCTCGATTTTACTTTATCTGTAAATAAAGATTATCCTCAGAATCAGGAGTTTACACTTTACGGAAGTTTTTATGATGCAATGAGCATAGGTACAATTACCGTAAAATTATTTGAAGATACAAAATCAACAACAATTCCTATTGCAGAAAAAACTGTAAATGCATCTGATGCATCTGCGTTTTATATCGGTGACGGTAAATCAATTTACTCGCCTTCATTTAAATTTACTCAGTCAGATTTGGTTAATGGTTCCGAAGGTGGCAGTGGAAACTCTGCATGCAGTTCTGGAAAACATTATTTAAGAGTTGAATATTATGCAAAAGATAATGATGATCCAGTTAACTTTAATGAAGATACAAGAGATACCGGAAAATATATTTTATGGTATCCTGAAAGTGATAAACCGGGAATTCAGCAGACACAAGTTAAAGATGGAAAGATAAGGGCAAGTGTAGGTTCTTCTATTCCGGTAGACTTCTTTGACGATGATGGTTTAAAAGAAATTTATTGTGCACTTAAAAAAACAATTACTGGAACATGTGAATCTTATGCTCAGAGTCTTATAACAAATTCTCCTTTGAGAAGTACTGTATTCGGATCTTCTACGTCTGAAGAGCCTGTAGTTTCTAAAACAGGTTTTGCAGATAATTACAGAGATTACCCTGAAACAATCGTTGCGCCGGATGTTCCTCTCCAGATGTATCTTGTATGCGCTGCGAAGGATATGAATGGAAAATGGAATGCAAGAGTAATCGAGGCAGAAATTGTTGACTCTGCTAAGCCAATGCTTTTTATTGAAAGCCCTGTAGAAAATTCTACACCGACAATGGAAAGTAGTTCTGAAAATGAATTTAAGTTTAAAGGATATTCTCTTGATACGAAGGGTTCTTCATATGTAAAGATTGCGTATATTCCTAATAAAGCAAATCTTGATAGGGAAGAACGTGCAAAAACACTTTTTGAACAGAATAAAAATGATACATCGGCAAAGAAAACAATATCAGGAACAAATGAAGTAATCTGGTATAAAGCAATAACCGGAACAAATAAAGTTGGAGAATGGAATAAACAGGAATTTGAAATTACGATGAACCTGTTTACAGATTTTAAAACTTCTGCGGGAGCATCTGCTGCTAAAGATGAGAAATTCTTTGAAATTCTTCTTGTTGATACAGACGGTAATGAAGTTACGAAGCCGTTTATTTTAAGTGGTGATAATCTTCCGCCTTCTATCGATATTAAAGAACCTGATACTGAATTGAAAGTTCATGACTATACGGTATCTGATCTCGTAATTAAGTTTAAGGGAGAAAAAGCAAATGGTATTGCTATGAAACCGGAGCTTTATAAGATTACGACAAAAATCGGAAATGAAGAGAAAGTGTTTACTACATCAAGTACACCAAAGATATCGACTCCTGATGCAAATGGTTATGTAACTCTTACTATTCCAAAAGCAACTCTTACTACATGGGCAAAAGACGAGACACAGCCGACCTTTACATTCTACGCAACTGATAAGCTTGATAACGGTGGTTTGGGTGAAGATATGCGTTCTGTAATTTTGAGCCCTCGTCCTACAATATCATCAATTACAGTTGATAAAAATCATGATACGACTTATAAAGCAGGTTCTGTGTTTAAGTTTAAGGTATCGTTTACACGTGAGGTTAAAGTTTCTGGAACACCAAAGTTAAAGCTTTCAAATATATCGGTAAAGAAGCCGGGCGTTGCTGTTGATAACAGCATTCAGTATGCGACATATGAAAGTGGAAGTGGAACAAACTCTCTTACATTTACATGGACAGTTCCTGATTATGCGGAATCTGATAAGATAGTGTGTCAGGGATTGTATACTGCAAAAGATGTAAATTCTTCGGAAACGGATGTAGATAAACTTGCAGATGGTGCAACAATACGTGCTACGGAACTTGGTGAAGGTGGAATATATACAACACTTTCTAAGGCAGAAGTTTTAAAGCATAAGAAAGATAGCAATACTACGATAGACAAAGTTGTTAAACTTGACGGAATTTTCCCGGTTGTTACAGCTATATCAGTTACTTCTGGTGATGGAAACAGTTACTGTACAGTAGATAAAAAAATAAATGCAGTGCTCACTATGTCAGAACCTGTTCTCTTTAGTACAAGTCCGACACTGTTGCTGTACGTTGGTTCATCTCCTGTAAACTTTACATTTGAAAAAATTGATACAGCTGAGAACAAGCTTTATTTTGTTCATTCTGTTAAGAATACAGATCCTCAGGGTGAATTAAGATATGCGCTTGCTTCATGCTTTGCTACAGCAGATTTGTCAAATCTTACAGATAATGTAGAAAATACAATAAAACTTACAAACAATACGAACGGACCTTCGGGTGTATATATCGATTATACTCCTCCTGCTGCTGCTCCGACTATCAATTTGTCTGCAACGACATATAACGAAGCTAAAGAATTAGAGCTTATCGGAATTGATGATGGTGCAACAGGTTATTATTCTACAGACGGAGTTTCATTTACAGAATATGACTCTGCAAATAAGGAAGAATTAGGTGATGGAACTTACAGCATTGTTACATATCAGGAAGATGCTGCAGGAAACAGATCTCCTAACTCGACTCCGGTTGCAGTAAAAATTAACAGCAAATTTGCTTCTGTTACAAACTTTAGTATTGAACTTGCAGACGGTAGTTATGGAGCTGGAGAAGAAGTTAACTTTACTCTTAACTTTGAATCAAAAGTTGTAATTAAAGCAGCTTCGGACATCACATTAAAATTCCAGAATAAAGCAGGAACTGTTACATCAGATCCGATTAATGTAAACGTGCCTGCAACAATTCCTTCTGGCGGATATAAGACTAATGCTGTAAGTTTTACTTATACAGTAGATCAGACAGATGATTATAAAGGAATTAAAGTTTCTGAAATTACCTTCGTAAGTACTTTTAAAGATGAAGACGGAAACTCTCCGGCATTTGCAACTACTCCAAAAGTACTTACTCCGTCAAACAACTCTTATCTTGCTGCAGCAGATGGTGGTAAGCGAGATGATATCATACTTGATGGAGTTGCGCCGACTATTACAACTTATACTCCTGCAATGAATGGTTCTGTAAGTGGCGTTGCAAGTATGACAGACAATTCATCTGGTAAGTTTAAGATAACACTTAAATTTAGCGAGAATGTATTTGCAGAAGCTGGAACAATTATTCTTCAAAGAAAGGGTAACTGGTATATTCCTGCTGTATTTACAGTTGATGAATTTAATAAATACTATAATCAGATGTCAGCTGCCAATAAGGCGAAAATGCTTCGTCTTGGTACAGATGGTTATGAGCTTTTACATACTCGTACAGGAATTGCAGTAGGTCCGTACAGAAAGATTACGCACGGATTAAAGATTGCTAACGGAAAATATGTTCCTGATACAGAAACAAAATATGTACTTGCGTACGAACTTGGTGTAGACAGCGGAACTGCTGCTCTTGATAACGGAAATGGTGGAACGTTTACAGCAAGTGTTGCAGATATTCGTGATGCACTCGAAAGTGTTGGATATCACCAGCATAAAGTTGATGTTGCTTCAAGTTACGTAAAGGTAACAGGTGATACTGTTGAAATAACATTCCAGGAAGCAATAGAAGACGGTCGAGAATGGGAACTTATAATTCCTGATACAGCGTTCCGTGATAATTCAGAGAACTTCTATAAAGGTATGAATATTACAGGTGCAACAGATAACTATTCTTTGTGGAGTAATAATGTTGCGCAGCCTGTCGTTCGTGTAGACCGTTATACTCATGGATGGGGAGCACATGAACCAAAGGCAAATGGAACATTTACGGATGTAACTGTAAATAACGGAAAGTATAAAACAGCTATAAAAGATAATTCTTCTGCTGCAATTGCCCCGACGGAATATTGTCGTGTACGAATTGATTGTGAAACTCCTGGCGCTGCAATTAAATACTCGAAAGTGTTTAATAACGGAACTGTTTATACAGATACGCCTCCTGCCGGTGCAGCTTACGACGGTGGAAGTGAAAATGATAATACAACTTATCATACAAATAAGAGAAACACGCCTGCAGATATAACAAAGGCAAATCTCGAAAAACTTGGTGCAAGTACTTATATACAGGGCAATGATATAATTATAGGAGATGGTTCTTATACGACTGCTCGAAAAGATTATATTACTGCATATGCAACAAAAACGGGATTTAATGCTTCTGAAAATGGTTATGAAGGTATATTCAAGACAATTGTATATATTAAATCAGGTCAGGCAGTTGCATGTTTAAATATAGAAGGTGGTACTGCAGCTGGTGGACAGCCTAGTGTTAACGGCTTCCCGTTAAAGGATGCAACAGACGAAGATGACCCTAATGGAGCGGGACGTTATTCTAAGAACTGCTATGTCATTCCTAATGGTGATGGAACGCAGGATAGAAAGAATTTTGTATTTGTTTCTTATGAAATAATTTCTAATAACTGGGCGATTCTGCTTTGCGGTACGAACCACTCAAGAGACTACCCTCTGAACAGTTACGGAGGTGCTGCTTATATAACCAAGCAGAATTTCTGGTCTGGAACAAATGTTCAGTAAGAGGAGGTAAAAATTATGAGAGATAATATGATTAAACGAATTATTAGAACAGTTGCAATTTTGACCTCTATATTTTCTATCTTCTCTTGTGAAGTCGGTCTTGGAGAAAAAGTAGATGTCTATCCACCTTCTGTAAAGGTGTCTTCACCTGAGCATACAGGATATATCTTAAACGAGTTTACAATCAGGGGAACTGCACATGACGATTCTGGAGTATCGTTAATGACAGTTCAGATTGAACCGCTGGATAATCCTACTGCAGATAATACTTATAAATTCCGTCTGACAGACAGAAAATGGGAATTCTATAATAACACACTTGATTCATGGGAAGACTATGATACAAGTCGTTGTACTGCTACAGGATCTGGTAAAGATATTACCTGGACTCTTACATATGCATTTGATAATTCTGTAGTAAATGGTACAGAATTTATGATAGCAACACAGGTTTATGATATGTACGGAAATGAAAGTAAGTCTTCTAAAGATGAGCGTTCTGTTACTGTAGATAAAATAGACCCTGTTGTATCTCTGATTGAACCTGCAACTGTAAAGAATTATTCATCAGCACAGGCGCTTAATAATGGATATAGTTTAAAAGATAATACGGTTCTTACAAGCTTGATAAACGGAGAATTTACGGTAACCGGTTCGCAGAAAGAAGAAGGAAAACTTGATAAGTTAATCGTTTATCTTGATGACAAAACAACAAGTGATGTTACTGACGTTGCAGCAAGTCCGATTCTTAAAAAGACCGTAACAGGTGACAATTTAAGAAACTGGAGTGCGTCATTTAAGTTATGTAATGTTGCCGGATATGAACATGAGAAAAAAATTGTTCGCATTGTAACAGAAAGTCATGATCAGGCTGGAAACGTAGAAACTGTTTGTCAGGGATGGTTTACATATTACAATGATGCGGACACTCCTTGGGTTGATGCAAAATTTGGTGAAACAAGTTATTCGGTTGTAGAAGCTAATCATAGTTCTGTATATCCGGGATGTACCTTACAGGGACAGGCATATGATGATGATGGCTTAAAGAAGATTGTTATAAAGGTTTATAAGGAAAATGAAACTGAACCTGTAAATACAGAAACTTTAGACTTGCAGAGTGAAAATTATCCTAAATATAAAGCATGGTCTGTAGATGCATTAACAGAAAATGTAAAATTCAGGGTAGAAGTAGTATGTACGGATATAAATGGCAACAATTCTGAAGTTGAAAAGCGATATATGGCTGTGAGGGATGTTAATCCTCCTGAAATAAGAATTACCACAGATACTACAAAACCTATGTTTGGTAACTCAAGTGGAGATATTACATTAGCAGGTTATGTAACTGATGATGGTGATATTAAAGAGTTAAAGCTTGTAAGACTGAGCACAGCATTTGATGATCCTGTAAAAATTATTGATTATTATAAGAGTACTTATAGTGCGTGGGGTATAGGCTCGACAGATTCAGCTTATAATACAGGTAAAGTTGATGTTAACGGCAATAAAGTTTGGAAAATACCTCTTACAGCTGCAACTTCTGATGATCCTAAAAAAGTAAAGAAAACATTCAGTAAATCATTTAATATTTTTAATGATTTTGGAATTGATGGTAATACAGAAAAACTGAAGGTTCAAAACTTTGTAATTATGGCTGTAGATAACGGCGGAAGTGCAAACATTGATATGTTTACATATGCAGGTGATACCGAATCTCCAAAACTTTTTATTAAAGAGCTTGTCTTAACAGATAAAAGCGGAAATGTAATAAAGACCATAGATTTTGATGATTATAACCTTAACAAAAAAGCAAAAATGCTTCCTCCATTTAACAAAGATACAAATGGAAATATTACAGATAAAATAAAAATTAAAGGTGAATGGAGCGATAATTCTACAGAAATCTGGTCGAACAAAAAGAAGCATGGTCAGATGACAATAGACTGGGCAGGAGCAACTGTAACTCTTAATGTAAAAGAAGATGGTACAGGAAAATGGGAAACAAACAATATCACTCCTCCTGATGCTACAACTGCATTGATAGAAATGACGTTTAAGGATCTTGCAGGTAATATTGTAAAGACAAATGAAAACTTCTTTGTAAGCAGTAACGATCCTGAACTCTTAAGAATTACAGCAGAACAGAATGATGGTTCATACAAAGCTGGTGAAAAGATAAAAATAATTCTTGAATTTAATAAGGCAGTAAAATTTTCTGGTGGCTCACCAACATTGACTTTAAATGTTCCTTCTACAGGAACAAAACGCACTGTGGGATGTACAACTTCATTGCAGGAAACGAATCAGCATATTTTTGAATATGAAGTTCGTTCGGGAGAGGATATTGATGTACTCGATGTAACTGCGGTTAATAAAAATTCAAGTGTCTGGAAATCTACGGTAAACGGCGCTGACTTTGAAGTTGTTAACATGAAAAATAAAGATGGGGCTGCTATTGTAAATTCTTTGCCTGCAACTGGTAAGTTTTCTGGTTCAAGAACTATAAAGATTGATACTGTAAAACCAAAAATTACTTCTTTATCAAGAGTCACTTCGTCTGGTTCATATGGAAAGGATAAAGAAATATTTATAAGTGCACAGTTCTCTGAGTCTGTTACAATTGGAGATGAGGATAAAGTTTTCTTAAATCTCAATACAGGTTCTAAGACAACGAAATTCCAGAAAACAGGACCAAATAAAGGTTTGTTTACTTACAAGGTAAAGGCTGGAGAAAATGTAGATGAATTTGATGTTGCTGCTTCCAATGGAATTGTAATTTCTGGTGCTGGAATAGTGGACGATGCAGGAAATGCAATGGATAGTCCTGTAACAAATACTGTAACACACGAAGATTTGAAAGATATACGAATTGATACAACAGCTCCTGGAAAGCCAACAATTGTCGGCATTTCAAAGGGTGCTTATATCTATGCAAATACTGGTGCGAAATTTACGCTTGGGAATATTTCCGATGATGCTGTGATAAAAAAATACTCTGTAGATGATGGCAAGTCATGGTCAAATTATACAGGGCAGGTAACGATAGATAAAAATGGCGAATATGATATTCTTGCATATCAGGAAGATGCCGCAGGAAATAAGTCTCCAGACTTTGCAGCTTCGGATAAATATCATATTAACATTGATATTGGAAATATCTTAACCTCAATTACAGCAGGAGTGCCAACAGGAACTTATACAACAGGAAAAGAGATACCTGTTTATCTTAACTTTAGAAAGAAGGTAACGATAGCTTCTGGTGCTAAACTTACATTAAGCAATAATAAAGAAGCGGTATATACTTCGGGCTCGGGAACGACAAAGGCAACATTTACTTATACAGTTGCAAACGGAGATGACTGTACATCTCTTAATGTCTCAAGTATTACCGGAACATATAAGGATGAAAAAGGGAATGTCAAGTCGGAGGCCAAGCGGTCTTAGGAAGA
>JAZSJM010000003.1:0-12722 GCA_045534325.1 Treponema sp.
CAGATATCATGCAGAGTATCCGTGAACTTGTTGTTCAGGCATCAAACGGTATCTACAGCGATGAAGATCGCATGCAGATCCAGGTTGAAGTTTCTCAGCTTGTAGCTGAAGTTGACCGCATTGCATCTGCAGCTCAGTTCAATGGTATGAACATGCTTACAGGACGCTTTGCACAGCAGACTGGTGAAAATACAGTTACAGGTTCTATGTGGTTCCACATTGGTGCTAACATGGATCAGCGTATGGCTGTATACATCGGAACTATGACATCAGAAGCTCTGGGTATCCGCGAAATCGGAACTGAAACTCCAATGAGTTTGGCAGCACCTGATTTGGCCAACCGCGCAATCGGAACTATCGACGAAGCTCTTAAAAAGATCAATAAGCAGCGTGCAGACCTTGGTGGTTACCAGAACCGCATGGAATATGCAGTTCGTGGTCTTGATGTTTCAGCTGAAAACATGCAGGCTTCTGAATCACGCATCCGTGATACAGATATGGCTGCACAGATGGTTGAATTTACAAAGAACCAGGTTCTGCAGCAGGCTGGTACAGCAATGCTTGCACAGGCAAACACACAGTCTCAGACTGTATTGTCTTTGCTTAGATAGTACTGTATAGTATTCTGGTGGATTTTATTTAATAATTTCCACCAGAATTTGCGGTGTTTTTTGGTCTACTCTCTTTACTTTTCCATAAAAACACATAAAATTAAATTGAAATTTGATTTAGCACAAATATCTGCTATAATTGAATATATAAAATAGGTCAGAATAATGTGATTGTATAGTTATTATACTATACATATTCTGATAATCATAAACGACATTAATTTAGAAATGTCTTTGTTCTTTGACAATGCTATCCATAGGTCAGCCGTGACAGTATGGACGGTTATTAGTACGTACAAGGAGTACGAATAACAGTTCCTGCTGATGAGTCTAAATCTGCAGATGGGGGCGCAAAAACCGCCTGCAGCTCACACAACTGGCAGGACGTACAGCACGATGCTGTAACGTTTCTTTTCATGGAGGGCAATAATATGGTTATTAATCACAACATGAGTTCGATGTACTCAAACCGCACACTTGGCGTTTCTAACGATCAATTGCAGTCAAACATCGAAAAACTCAGTTCAGGTCAGCGCATTAACCGTGCTGGCGACGATGCTTCAGGATTGGCAGTATCTGAAAAGATGCGTAGCCAGATCCGCGGATTAAATCAGGCAAACAGAAACATTCAGAATGGTGTTTCTTTCATTCAGTCAACAGAAGGATATTTACAGGAAACTACAGATATTCTTCAGCGTATCCGCGAACTTGCAGTTCAGTCAGCAAACGGAATTTACTCTGACGAAGACCGTATGCAGATTCAGGTTGAAGTATCACAGCTTGTTTCAGAAGTAGATCGTATCGCTTCACAGGCTCAGTTCAACGGTATGAATACTCTTACTGGTGCATTCGCTGCAGATTCTGTATCAGGACGCATTATGCAGTTCCAGATTGGTGCAAATGTTGACCAGAACGCTCGTGTATATATTGGCACTATGACAGCTCAAGCTCTTGGCCTTAAAGGTGCTCAGGGCAATGATGAACAGATTGGAATCGAATCTCCAGACAAGGCTAACATGGCTATTGCATCTGTAGACAACGCTCTTTTAATTGTTTCAAAACAGCGTGCAGATCTTGGTGCATACCAGAATCGCTTTGAAATGGCATCAAACGGCGTAGGCGTAGCTGCTGAAAACCTTCAGGCTGCTGAATCACGCATCCGTGATACAGATATGGCTTCTGAAATGGTTGAATACACAAAGAACCAGATTCTTACACAGTCTGGTACTGCAATGCTTGCACAGGCTAACAGCCAGTCACAGAATGTACTTGCATTGTTAAGATAACTAAACCGCATTTTATAATTAAGAGACTTCTGGATGTTGTCTTTTGTATAAAAGGCGTAAGCAGAAGGGGTGCGCCCCCCTTCTCCTTTTTATTTTTCAGGAGGAAAGCCCTATGACAATAAGTTCACTCGGGCAATCGGCAATGGATGGCCGCTTACAGATAAACTCCGCAGCAACTTCTACAGCAAAGGCTCCTGTACAGGAGTTAAACGTGCCTATGGCAGATGCTGCACAAGTGGTTCAGAATATTTCCGATAATAATGCCCAATTGCAGGAAGATGTACGCCAGTTACAAAAACTTTCGGATGTTGTTTCGGGTAGAAAAGTTCAGTTCTCAGTGAATAAAGAATTGAATCAGGTAGTTGTTACCGTCGTTGACTCAACAACAGACAAAGTAGTAAAGCAGATTCCTTCCGAAGATATTCAAAAACTTAAAGTTAGAATCCGAAAAGCAATCGGTGTTTTATTTGATGAAATGATTTAATTCATTTTCTGACTTAGATTTTAGAATATTTACGGGAATTTATTATGGCTGATATATCAATACCTGGAGTCAGTGATAAATATAAAACCAATGATTATATTGAAGCACTGATGAAAAAAGAGCGACTCCCGCTTACAAGAGAACAGGAGTCGCTCGACAGGTACAAAGAACAGCAGGATGCGTGGAATGGCATGAATCAAAAAATGTCGACCTTACGCACAAACACAAAAACGCTGTATTCATTTGATAATCCTTTTAACAACAAATTAGCCTCGTCAACAGATGAAAATGCCATTACCGCAACTCCAGGACGTGAAGCAGCATATGGTTCTTTTAAAATTGATGTAATCCAGAATGCTACAGCCGACCGTTTTTTATCAGGAGAGTTAGACAAGGATTTTAAAGTACCTCAGGGAAAATACAGCTTTCAAGTGGCAGATAAAACTGTTTCATTCAACTGGAAAGGTGGAAAACTTTCCGATTTTGTAACTTCTCTAAATAAGCGCGGTGCAAACACTGTAAAAGCAAGTATAGTAGGTGTATCAAACGAAAAACAATCCTTATTAATTGAATCTCTTAAAACAGGCAATGATAATAACCTCATTTTTAAGGATGATGCACTTACATTTGCTTTAAAAAACGAAATGATCGCAAAGACTAAAGCAGATTTCACGGAATTTGGAACACAGATTACTGACTTTAGTTCTCCTCAAATTGAATTTCCGATTCCAGCAGTTGAACAAACTGGAATGCCTGAATTTTCGAAAAAAGATATTGAATGGGACGCAGAAGAAAACAGATATATATTACCACCACGTTCAGGAATGCAGATTCCTCTTGACTCCCAGATTCTTGAAAATGAAAATAATAGAATTGAATTTACATATTCAACTTTTGAAGTAGAAGATATCACAGAAGAACTAAATATAATCCGTTCAACCAGACCTGAACTTGGGGAACCGGGAAAAGTAACTTATGAAGATGTAACAATCTTTAACGATAAAACAAAAGTTGAACTTCCTCCTGTTCCACCTACACCACTCACTCCAATTAAAGGAGAAGCAGATTTTTATGCAAGAACATCTGATGGAAAAGAAATTCAAATAGACACATCAAAACTTGCATTTGACAGCGAAACGGGCGACAAAACAGTACAGTTAGACGTAAAGGATTATCAGAATCTTGAAAGTATAGTTATACGAAACCGCAATACAGGTGAAGCAATAGCCTTATCAACTTTTACGGTTTATGATGCAAAAAAGAATTTGGGTTATCAACCAGTTCATCCGGTTACAACAGCACAGGATGCAATCATAAAATACGAAGGAATAAAAATAAATAGACCAACAAACAAAATTGACGATGTTGTTCCGCACGTAACATTAAACGTTCACAACCCAACAGAAAAAACAGAAACAATTGATATAAAACCAGATAAAGAAAGTGCAAAAGATGCTTTAATTGCATTTGTAGGAACATATAATCAGGTAATTGCAGAAATCAATATATTAAGCGAAAACAAGCCGGAAATAATTTCGGAACTTGACTATTTATCTACTGATGAGCAGGATGATGCAAAAAAAAGACTTGGTATGTTTCAGGCAGACAGTTCATTACGAACAGGAAAATCATCGATGCAGTCAATAATAAGCGGCAGTTACAGATGGTCTGAAAATGCAACAATCACAATGCTCAATCAGATTGGGATTTCAACAAGAGCTACAGGAGCTTCTGGAGGTTATTCTGCAAGTCAGATGAGAGGATATCTGGAGATTAATGAAAAGCAGTTGGATCAATCTCTGGAGGAAAACCTTGATCAGATAAAAAATCTTTTTGGCTATGATTCTGACGGCGATTTAATAGTTGACCAGGGTATCGGCTTTCAGTTAGACAAACAGCTTACTTCATGGGTTCAAAATGGCGGCATTATTGCAAACAAAAATTCTACGCTGAATGGCAGAATAAAATCTTCTGAGACACGCATTTCAAGTCTGGAAAAACAATTGCAGTCAAAAGAAGCCCAACTAAGAACGAAATACGGACAAATGGAAGGAACACTCAATTCCTTAAATTCACAATCCACTACAATTTCAAATTTTGCAAATCAAGGAAAACAGCAGTAAAATATACATAAGCAGGTAAAAAATGGAATTATATGTAAACGGTCAAAAACTTGATATTCAACTTGAAGATGAAAAAACTATAGGCGATGTTCTCAAAAGTTTTGAAGAAGAATGTGAAAAAACACAAGCAACAACGGTAAATATTTTTATTGACGGAAAAAATATTTCAGCAAATGAATTTGACGAAGTTGCTAAGCAAGAACTAAAAGCTGACACTAAGATTGAACTTGATGTTGTCAGTGTCAGTGCAATAAAATCCGCTTTTAAGGAGCAGGAGGCTTTAGCCGTAAAGATTGCAGATGAATTAGAAACAGTATCAGTAAAATTTCAAAGTGGTCAGGATAAGGAAGCTAATTTAATAATTACTAAACTTGCAGATTTAGTTGATGCCGTTTGCCATACAGCAAGTTTATCAGCCTTATTTCCTGAAGAATTCAATAAAATAAAAATTGAAGATAAAACTTTTTCTGAATTTTTTGCTGATTTTTCCCCTATTCTAAAAGATTTTGAGCAAGCTATAAGTTCAAATGATACTGTAATGATTGGAGATTTATCAGAATACGAAATAAGCCCAAGATTAAGGGCGTTAGCACAGGCGCTGGAGATGTAAATGAATTCAGGTTCACTAATTGCAGCCAGAGTTAATTTAAGTATTTTCGCAGTTTTAATTATTTCACTTCTGATTCTGGTTGTATTAGGTTTATTGTGGTTTATATCAAAAAAAATAGAAAACTATAGAAACTCCAAAGAGTATGCTGAAAAAAACAAGAATAAACTAACAACACAAAAAGAACTGAATGAAGTTTCTAAAAATGCAAAACTCACTAAGAGTGAAAGAGAGATTTTGTTTTCTATTTTTAAAACTCACCCGTCTCCCAATGTAAACTTCGCCTTAAGAGACAACGAACTTTTTGAATCCTATCTTGCAGAAGTATATGCTCAGCTTTCGCAAAACAATGAAACTCAAATTTTAACTTCATTCTTTTCATTAAGAAGTAAAATTTATTCTACCTATGAGACAACTATAAAAATAAAAAATTCAAGGCTGATTCCTGTTGAAACGGTGTTTACTTTTACCCCATCACAGGGAATTCATCATAAATTTGAGCTCAGTGAATCTAATTCAGAAGAAATGCATTTCATTCTTCCCGCTTCCCTTCAAAATGATGAAAAACCAGAAATACTTTCAAAAATAAAAATGATTTTTCTGTACAAGGAATCATTGCCCTTTGAAATTGAAACCCGCGTAATCAGATATCAAAAAAATAAAGAGAATAAAGATGTTGTTGTCTGCTCACAAACAGATAGAATTACAGAATTGAAGAAACGATCTACTCCACGTGTTGAATTAAATTCTTCATGCACTTTTTCATCTGTTAAAACTGAAATTATCAACGGAAAGAATAATTATCATATAAGTGAAAAAACTCACGAAGGCATACTAAAAGATTCTTCAGCCGGTGGATGCAGGATTATTACAAAATTACCAATAAAATCAGAACAGTATATACACATAAATGCACCCTTTGACGGTACAGAAACATCAAAGGCATTGGGCTTAATATTAAGAACAACAAAAAATAAAAAAGATGAATATATATTGCACATAAAATTTATTCAAATTACACAGGAACAGCAAAACCGAATAAATGCTGTTGCATGCGGATACCTTAAAATAAATTAAAATTAGTGTTATTGACGGCACTAAATCTTTGGATTATTCTATAAGTAATGAAGGTTTTAGAAATTAATTCAGTTGCAGTAGAAGATAATTTGATTTATTACAGACGCAACTATACAGCAATCGCAAAAATTGAATACCTCGCAAAACAAGAAGATGTAAGAATTGCCTTCACCATTGAAATTGACCCTTTAGGTCGTAAAACTATTTCGTTAAATTACCCATGCGGTACAACATTTGACTATCCTGTAATTCCGGTTACGCAATCAATTAAAGAGAAAGTTTTATCTTTGGATAATGAAGGTATACTTCCATTATGATTTTATATACAAATTCTCAGGAAGAAACAGTCGAACTTGGTAAGAAAATCGGTTCTAAGCTTCAAAAAGGTGATATTCTTGCCATGCAGGGAACTCTAGCAGCAGGAAAGACAACAATAACCAAAGGTATAGCAAAAGCCTTAGAAATCAACGAAACAATTACAAGTCCTACTTTCTGTCTGATAAGCGAATATGAAGGAAAAATGCCCTTATACCACATGGATGTTTACAGACTTGAAGGATCAGAAGATTTTATAAATCTGGGAGTTGATGACATGCTTTATGGTCGTGGAGTATGCATTATAGAATGGTCCGAAAAAATCATGGATGAACTTCCGGACAATACAATTATAATCAGACTTGAACCTCAGGAAAGTAAAGACGGAAATAAACGCAAGATAACAATTGAAAACTGGCCATACGGGAATTTATAAACAGCAGGAACATAAATGAAAGCTTTAGCAGTGGATTGCGCATCTAGTCTTATGACAATAAGCGCAAAAAAAGATGATGATTTAGTAAGCATAACCTTAGATATCGGTCCAAAACAGAGTCAGGAACTTCTACCGGCAATAGACTATGTACTAAAAAAACTAGACCTTACAGCACAATCATTAGACTATATGGTTTTATGCAAGGGACCAGGAACTTTTACAGGATTACGTTTAGCATTTGCAGCTTTAAAAGCAATAGAACTTTCATTTGATATTCCGATATATGGAGTTTCCACATTAGAATGTTACGCCTTTCCTTATAAATCATTTAACGGACAGGTTATTTCAACAATTGATGCAAAGAAAAACCAGTTTTTTGCCGCAATATACGAAAATGATAAAATCATAATGGAAGAGCAGGATACTACGATTGAAACAGTAATTTCATTCTTAGATAAAAACAAATGTATTCTTTGCACAGGATATGAATCTCAGACTTTCTGTACACTGTTAAAAAAAGCAGCTCCAGAACTTAATGTTATAAGTTTTTCATCAGCAGGAAATCCATGCCTAAGTCTTTTTTCTATAGCAGAAAAAATGATTGAAGAAAAAAAAGAACCCCTCAAAGATTTTGAGGGGCCACAGTATTTAAGAAAAAGCGAAGCAGAACTTGCCCTTGAAAAATAAAAACTTAGGAATCAAGAAATTTTGAAAGGGCCTCAAGAGTTTGAGAACTTACAGCGGCCTCTTTATTTTCTGTTTGAATCGCATCAAAAACTTCCTGCCGGAAAACTTTGACATTTTTTGGTGCTTCAACACCGATTTTAACTTGATCTCCGTGTACGTCAATCAAAGTAATGGTAATATCATCCCCTATTTTAATCTTCTCATCAACTTTTCTAGATAATATCAGCATTATTTCTGCTCCTTTTTCTTAAGAGCTTTAATGATGTTATGCTTTGTAGTCCATTTTGAATCTGAAAGTATAACCTGTAATGCAACATTATTCTTACGATTGATAACAATAGGTCCCTGAAGATTTGCTGTAATAGGTGAACCGTCCGCAGGAACTGTAATAATAGCAAATAAAATTACATCTCCAGGCGAATCAATTCCGATTTCAGAAAGAGTTTTATCATCAATATCAAGTTCATAATTATTAATAATCAAAAACGGATCTACTATGATAAAAGCTAATCCACTTTCATCTAAAGACTGAAGCCAATAAAAAGGCTGATATTCAGCTTCAATAATTGCATATTTATGAAATTCTTCAAAACCGTACAAACCATTCGGAAAATTGATAATCTGTTTTTCATCAATGGATACAACGCCCATCGTTTTTGTTTTTACATCCATGTTTTAAAAAATCCTCCATGTTATCTCATATAATTTAATAATGATGAATTATACATTTTACCAGCATTGCTTAAAGTTGCCTGCTGTGTATATTCAAGCATTTTTTGATCAGTAATAGCCTGAGTAATATCTAAATCACCTTCTCGACTGATTTGCGAAGTTACATTTAACGCTGTTGCGCTATTGCGCATAATATCATTCTGCAATCTTTCATATTCACTTCCAGATTTTGCAACTCTTGAAGTTAAATTGCCGATTCCTGCATCTAAAGCAGCTAAAATCCTGGTTCCGACAGCGTCACTATCACCTTTTAAAAGTGAATTTCTTAAAGAAATTACCGTATCAAAAATCGACCCCCCAGATACCCTGACATTATCAGCCATATTGTAAGGAGGTTTTTGACTGGAATCTTTTATAATTCCTAAATCATTTAAAATATTTCCGGAAACGTCTTCTAACCAGAGTTGATGCGCATCAGTTGTGGTTAAGTTTAATCCGTTGGTTATTGGGTCAATTGAGGCTTTTACAGGAGCACCAGAATTATTTATTTTTGAAACAAGGGAATAAACGGTGTCCCCAGTTTCAATCAATACATTCTGACCATCAACATTTACAACTCCATTATCCTTTGCCTGCCATGAAGAAAGATTTCTTCCTCCAAATAATCGCTGCGGCTCAGCCCAAAAAGTTTTAGAACCAATATTGTCAACTGTAACGTATTTATTTTCGTCAACTTCAACTTTATTCTGATCAATAGTTCCGTTATAGCGGACAGTTGAAATTAAAGGAGAAGCTGCGCCTTCAACATTTCCTAAATCAATTTCAAAAGCAGGTGCGTTTGTATTTGTTCCTGCAAAAATTGAATTTCCATCCGGCCCCACTGCATTTGCATTTTGAACCAGTTCCTGTAAAAGTTCATCGACCTCTACAGCCATGTTTCGCATATCATCACTTGTGTATATTCCATTGGCTCCTGTTACAGCCAATTCACGGACTCGCTGCATAATTTCAAGCGAATTCTGCATATAGCCTTCCCTATATAAAAACTGATCGCTTAAAGTTACACCGTTTTTTTCAAAATTATTAACACGAGTCAAATAAGACTGATATTTTACAAGATGCCCGGCAGCCACAGGATCATCACGAAGAGACTGAATTTTCTGCTGAGTTCCAAGCTGATTGTTCAATTTATTCATTCTCCGTTCCTGGATACGAAGATTATACTGAGTATTATTGTTATTCATCTGGCTGCTGATTCTCTTCATAATTTTTCCTCACTATTAAATTATCGTACAATTAGTCGAATGAATTAAACTCCTAAACGGTTAATTATCGTATCAATCATTTCATCAATTACTGTTACGTATTTTGCCGCTGCGTTATAGCCGTGCTGAAATTTAATAATATCAGCAAGTTCTTCATCAATATTAACTCCGCTTATTGAATCTCTAAGATCCCTTAAATCATTCATTATTGAGTTTTGACTTAAGAGCATATTTTCTGCCTGTTCACCTTTTAAACCGACATTCGTTACTGTCTGTGCAAAATAGTCATCAAAAGTGCGGCTAGTTCCAATCATAACCTGAGTATTGCGTATTGAAGCAATTTCAACAGCAGCCCTTCCGTCTCCAATGGCAGAAAGCCCGCGTGTATTTGGAAAAGACGCAGCCACACTGTTTACATCATTCTTTATTGCGTCATTTACTGCAATATAATCCGATGGATTTAAAACAGGAGCAACTGAATACGAAGCATTTAAAACATCAACAGCATCTGCTCGAGCAAAATCATAGGCATATTCAGCTCCGCGACCAGACAAAATTCCTGAGTATCCTGCTAAAAACATTCCTGAATCCTCTACATGACGGATAACAAAATCAGGATTTTCCATTGAGGAAGAAGTTGTAGCTTTTAAGACAAGGTGATTATTCCTATCTAAATATGCTTTAACTTCCCCCTGTGAATCATTAATACGTGAAATTACCGCTTCAATCGTATCGTTAGCATAGTAAGGAACAGAAATATTCTCTGATTTTCCGGAAAGAGTCATTACACCATCGAGGCCAACTTTTTCTTGAGGATTAAGCTCATTTGTACCAGTAAATCTGAATATATATGAGGTATCAACACTTCCGTCTCCATTTCGATCGTAATTTCCTTTTACATCTGTAACAAATGGGTGCTGTACAAAAAAATCAAGTCCACTTACATTATTTGAACCAATAGCTGCCCTATGAACATCATTAACTAAA
Organism: Treponema sp.; assembly: GCA_045534325.1. GTDB lineage: Bacteria > Spirochaetota > Spirochaetia > Treponematales > Treponemataceae > Treponema_D. Next base: position 10,551 of record JAZSJM010000003.1, read on the forward strand.
TCTGTAAAATTCATTGCCATTGTATTTAATGACTGAACTTCATTTCTGATATCAACATCTCTAAGTTCGAGAAGTGCACCAAGTTTTCCATATTTAACATCTGCTGCAAGTCTGGTATCCTTCCAAACAACACTGTCATAACCGTTATTATCAGTATTTGCCACTAAATCAAACTGACGGGCTACACTTCCCTGAACAAGAACATGACCTTCGATATGAACCATAAATTCATCTTCATCACGTTTGTCAGTAGTGATATTAGCCAAAGAAGATAATTTTTCTACAAGAAGATCTCTTCTATCCATTAAATCATTAGGATTATCATCCATTGCCTTTGACCTGACAATTTCACCGTTTATTTCTGCAATTTGCTTTGCATAATCATTAATCTGTTTAACGGTTGCCTCAATATCTCCGTTGATTAAAGTTCCGACCCCTGCAAGACTTTTATATCTCTGCGAAATAGATTCTGCTAAAGTTTCTCCACGTGTAACAACAGCCTGACGAGCGGCCTTACTTTCAGGATAAACAGAAAGCTCTTGCCATGACTGCCAAAATTTATCCATATTCGTTCGAACAGAAATATCATTTGGTTCATTATAAATCTGTTCAATCATCGTATAGTACTGTTCCCGAGTTCCCCAGTAAGATTCCTGGTTTGTCTGGGCTACAATTCTCTGATCAAGCATTTCATCACGAAGTCTCGTAATACTTTCAATCGTAGTTCCCTGACCAATCTGTCCAGGAGTTTCTGCACGAGTTAAATCAGGACGATAAAGAGGTTCAAAAGTTTTTACCTGCACACGCTGTCTGGTATATCCTTCTGTGTCTGCATTTGAAATATTGTGACCTGCAGTTTGAATCTGCTGTGCGTGGGCCATAATACTTCTTTTTCCCAGTTCAATTCCTGCAAATGAATTAGCCATAGTTCTGCCTCCTAAACCTCTATTCCTATACAACCTGATTAATCACAACGTTATGAAGTTCAGGTTTAACAATTTTTCCATATCTTGAATATGTAACATTCCTTCTCTCTGGAAGTACTTCATCGAATATTCCCTGTAAGAAATCTTTAGTCGTAGAAATATATTCATTAAGAACTTTATTTTGAAGTTTTGATTTAATGAGTTTAGATTTAACTTGAGAAACAGCAGAAGAAAATTCAAAATCCCCAGATACATCAATTTTTGAGAACAATTCTTCCCTTTTGTTATCCAGTTCCGTAAAATTATCGCTCATTTTTTGAAGTTCTTTTAATACGTTTTCAAGTTCGAGCCATTTCCTTTTTAAAACAAGTGAATGAACAACTTCCTGCTGTTTTAAAATCACATCAAGAAGCTGAGATTCTTCTCTCATAACAAGCAATAACCGGTCTTTTAATTCTTTATCATTTTCCATATTTTTTTCCTAATAAATATCTAAAACTCATTTAAGAAAGGATTTCTAAACGAATCTTATACTTCTACTCTTTAATTATCGGAAAATAAAAAAACTGACTTTACAAAAATATAAAGAGAATATTTATCAGATTTTTATCAAATTTTAAAAATTTGAATATTGACATTATATCTTTTTTTTTGATATAGTTTATTTCATCAGTTACACGGTGCCTGTAGCTCAGGGGTAGAGTTCCAGATTGTGGATCTGGCTGTCGTGGGTTCGAAACCCACCAGGCACCCACTTTCTTATAGAAAAATCTATTTGTCTGGCTCACCGGTGATTTACAAACGCGTTTGTAGCTCAACTGGATAGAGCAACGGACTTCGAATCCGTAGGTTGCACGTTCGAGCCGTGTCAGCCGCATAAACTGATAATAAAGGGCGACTAGCTCCGTTGGTAGAGCAACAGACTCTTAATCTGTGGGTCCGGGGTTCGAGCCCCCGGTCGCTCAATATTAAACTTGATGTTTGATAAATAGTTGATCGGGACTATGGTTTTTACCATAAACGGCTGACTAAAGTTTGCGAGAGTGGTGAAATTGGCATACACGCTAGACTTAGGATCTAGTGCTTCGGCGTAAGGGTTCAAGTCCCTTCTCTCGCACTAAAAAAAAGCAAATTAATTTTGCGGGAATAGGACAGTGGTAGTGCGCCACCTTGCCAAGGTGGATGTCGTGGGTTCGATCCCCATTTCCCGCTCTATTGCACAACTGTTATAAAAATTGTAAACAGA
>JAZSJM010000140.1:0-3574 GCA_045534325.1 Treponema sp.
AGAAGATGAAACTCTTGTTGTAGATAAAGTATTGAATGCTTTACAGGCAATTAACACTTTATATGAAGAAAATCCAAAATTAAAAGCAAATGATTCATTTGGAATTTTGACAGCATTACTTTACTATAAGATAAGAGATGAAGGCTCAAAGTTTGAGATGTTCAAGCTTTGGATTTTGAATAATAATATTTTTGAAGTTCAAGAAGTAACTGCTGATAGTTTGATAGAAATATTTGATAAGATTAGTTCAAGAGAATTAAAAGTATTTGTTGCTATGCCATATTTTAGAAATGAAAGAACTGGAAAAGGTGATTCTGATATTGTGAAGGAATATAATACGGTTTATGAAAATGCAATTTCAGAAATAAGAACAAAATATAGTGTAAATATTTCTCTATTTCCTATAATGAATAACAAAGGGGAAACTCAAGATCAAATACAAGATATAATAAATAAGATACAAAGTTGCTCTTTTTTCTTTGCTGACATAACAGATAACAATGCAAATGTTTCTTATGAAATGGGATGGGCACGAGCCTTAAAGAAAAAAGTTATAATAGTAAGGGAAGAAAACAGCGAGGAGCCTAAATCCGATTATAAAAATGATACATATCATCTATATAAATCTAAAGCGTTACAATCTACTTTAGGAGATATAATTAAGGAAAATATTATTGAAGAACTAAAGAAAGGCTACGGATTGATAAGTGAGGAAGATGAATGAACATATTTCAAATAAATCGTTCCGAAATACATAATCGCTTAGAACCAAAATTTTATTCTCAGAAATATCTATCTAATGAAAAGAGTTTGTATGAATCTCCATATCCTATAAAAAAACTTTCGGAAGTTTCAATATTTATTAGTGATGGTACTCATTTTACTCCAAAATACCAATTTTCTGGTAAAAAATTTTTAAGTGTGAAAGATGTTCGAGCCTCGAACATAGATTATTCCAATTCAATGTTTATTTCTGATGAAGAATTTGATATATTGAATAAAAGATGTAAGCCACAAAGAAATGATATACTGCTTACAAAAATTGGATCAATTGGGTTTGCGGCAGTTGTTGATACAGATGAAGATTTTCAAATTTTTGTAAGTCTTGCTTTAATTCGGCCCAGAATTTCTTGTGTGCTTCCTTATTATTTGGAAGTTGTTCTTAACAGTAATCTTGCATACTTACAATTTGATAGATATTTAAAAGGTGCTGGTGTTCCTGATTTACATCTAGAAGAAATTAGAAATCTAAAACTTCCTCTTCCGCCTCTATCAGTTCAACAAACTATAGTTGATTTATATACAAATGCACAGTCTCAAAGAAAGAGAAAATTAGAAGAAGCTCAAAAACTTCTTGAAAGTGTGGATGCTTATCTTTTGTCTGAATTAGGAATTGAATTGCCACTGGAAGATAACAAACTGATAAATAGAATATTTATATCGTCTTTTCATAATTTAACAGGGGGCAGAATAGATCCTTTTGCAAATACACCTGTTTTAGAAAAACTTCGCTCAAGTTTAAATAATTCATCGTTCATATATTTGAAAGATGCTGTAACAGAGACAAAAATTATAACAACAGAAATATCTTCATCTGATACATATATCGGACTTGAGAATATTGAAAGCAACACTGGAAATTATATTAAAACAGATGAAAAAGAAACAATAAGCAGTGCGTTGCTTTTTGAGAGAGATCAAATACTCTTTCCTAAACTACGTCCATATTTGAATAAAGTCTATCTTGCAGAGTTTAACGGAATATGCTCAACAGAGTTTCATGTTTTTAATGCAAAAAATATGGATTCCAATTTTTTACATTATTGTCTTCTTTCAAGAATCACATTGGAACAAACTTCAAATTTAATGACAGGAAATACTTTGCCAAGACTGCAATCTTCGGATATCGCACATATTTTGATTCCGAATCCACCATTTGAAAAACAAAAAGAAATCGCTGAGCATATCCGCAACATTCGCACACAAGCAAAACAATTAAAAAATGAGGCGGACATGATTCTACAGAATGCAAAACAGAAAGTCGAAAGAATGATTTTGGGAGAATAGCAATGAATGAGTTACAGAAATTTATTCTAAGCAAAGGTCTTGAAAATATTACAGTTGAAGAGTTAAAAAAGGCAATAAACCAAGATGACACATTGACTCAATTTGAAAGAGATACACTTTTTAACCTTATTGATATTTGCAGTGCATACAAGAATTGTAAAGAATTTCTTGGAAAATAAAGTTTTTTCATGGAGAGTCAACAAGGCCACTGAAAACAAAAAGATTCAAGTGTTCGGAATTTCCGAACAGTTCAAACTGAAAAAAGAGTCCTTTGCGTTAGGGATTGTAGGGGCGGCGTAGCCGTTGCCGATAGGCAATGAAGTGCGAAAGCACGGACCCCGAAAAGCCCGACCCGAAAGGATGGGATTGCCCGGTCATGCCGGGCAATGACAGCCTGTAGGGGAACGCCCAAAGATCCCTTTTAATAATTCGCATTACGTCTATCTTTATTAATTGCAGTCATCCGTCTCATATCATCATCGGTTAGGGAAAAATCCCAGACGCTTGCATCTTCTATGATGTGCTTTTCGTTGGAGCTGCCCGGGATTGCAATGTTGCCTGCCTGCAGGTGCCAGCGGATGATAATCTGGGCAGAAGACTTGCCGTGAGCCTTTGCAATTGCGCTGATTGTAGGGTCGTTGAAAAGTTCCTGGGTGTAACCGCGACCGCCGGGTGGAAACCAGCTTTCCATAACTGTGCCGTACTTTGCAATGTGGGCCTTCATTTTTCCGCTCTGGTGGTATGGATGAGTTTCGTTCTGCAAAAGGGCAGGCTTAATGCTTGTCGCTTTTACAAGGCGGTCAAAATCATCCGGCTCGTAGTAGTTTGAAAGTCCGATTGAACGAAGCTTTCCGACTTTTACTGCGCGTTCCATTGCCTTGTAGGCATCTACATCATTCCGCGTCTGTGAGTGGTGAAGAATCATCAGGTCAATGTAGTCCAGCCCCAGGCGTTTGAGGAAAGCGTCCACAGCAGCATCGCCGTTTGAAAAATCACTGGTCCACATTTTTGTGGTAACAAAGATTTCTTCGCGCTTGCAGATTCCGTCCTTAATGGCCCGACGGATTCCGCGGCCAACACCTTCTTCGTTTCCGTAAATGCGGGCGGTGTCAATCAATCTCATTCCGGCTTTGAGTGCCCAGTAAACAGAGTTTTCTGCCTGAGTGTTTGATAGCTGATATGTTCCGATTCCAAGAATGGGCATTTCGTGTCCTGAATTGAGCTTTACAGTACCTTTCTTAAGATCAAAGGCCGGAGCCTGTGCAAAAATTGAAGCTGTCATCATAGAAAAAACTCCTGCAATTAAAAATGTTTTCAGACCTCTTTTCATGCAAGTCTCCTACTTACCCAATTTAGCAAGCCAGTCCTGAACAGCCTTTTTAGCGGCGCTTCTGTTAGTCTGGGCAACCTTTCCCTGAACGGCAAGGCCTTTTTCTACAGTTGCGCCTTTGCAGGTTGAACGGATGCGGCTTTCTGTTCCGCTAAGTCCGCTTCCTTCGTGGGTGCA
>JAZSJM010000176.1:0-2638 GCA_045534325.1 Treponema sp.
TATTGTCTTCCTAAGACCGCTTGGCCTCCGACTTATCCCCTCCTCCGCATACTTCATGTCGTGTACAGAGCCGTCCAATGCCCCGCAAGTCGGGCAAGTCCTTTCATCAAGCCCGCAGACAAAACGGTATTTCTCTATCCCGTGTTCCCTGTAGCTGTCATAGACGGCGGAATTCATAATGTGGATTGTCTCAGTCCGTGCCAGCCGCTCGCAGTTCTTGTAATCGAGGTTATACCTTTCCGCCATAACATCGGCAATCTTCCTGGGATTATGTCCTTGTGCGATTCCGCTTAACAATTCATTCTCAATCGAGGTCAGGAGTTTCCCCTTGTCCTGCCATATCCTGTCGGAGTAGTTGGAGTCAAGCCATTTCTCGCTGACGGCTTTTGTCAGCACATCTTCATTTGGGGCAGAATAGCCTTCGGAGAATCCCAGCCCCTTGTCTATCGTGTATGCGGTCTGTGCGTGTGCTTCCGAATATGTCTTTTTGAGTGCCTTTTCGTATGTCTCCCTTTCCTCGGCGGCAAGCCTTATAATCTGATGTTTCAGTCGTATCTTGATTTCTTCAAGCCGTGACATATATGCCCTTGCGGAAAGCCGCCTTAATTCATCCCTGTATTCCTTGCTCATGTTCTTCCCGATTTTCTTCGGGTCTGCAAACTCGTAGTATCTCTTGATTTCCTCAATGGCAGATTTCAGCTGCTTTGGGTCAAGCCTTTTGTGGACTTCCTGCATGGTCAAGCCGTTTTCTTCCGCATATCGTCCGTAAAACGCCTGTATCTCTTTCTGTAATTCCGCAAGCGATTTTCTGTAGACTTTCGCCATATCCCGCAAAAGCTCCGCCTGCGTCTTGTCGGCGGTTTCCTCAGTCTTGAAAGCACGGTCTATCCAGTAGTCCTTGTTTTTGGGGCGTTGAGTTCTGTTCTTGAACTTGTTGAAAGTCGCCTTATCCAAGGGCTTGAAGTCTATTGCCATTTGTTTACCCTTTTAGTCACTACTAGCGTTTTTGAAATAGTCCTCAATTTTTTCCCAGTTAATCTCGGCAAACATATTCCTGTCGTCAATATAGAAATCTGCTATCGGTTTCCTGCCGCCGACATTTACATTATCATAAGGACTTTCATTTATTCCGCATAACGCAATCCCATTTTTCAAACAGAAATTGACCGCTTCTTTAAGCGTGTTTCCTGTTCTGCAAGTCCACAAAAATATCTTGTTTCCCTGATTGCTTATTGTTTGTAAAGCCTCAACGCAGTGAGGCCTTAATCCGCTTATATCCGGGAAACAATTTCTGTCTGTGATAGTGCCGTCAAAATCAACGGCAACAACTTTGTTTTTTATCATTTTTTTTTACCCTAAGTTCATAATCCAATTTTCGACAAGTCCGGCAGGAATTCCGTTTTTGTAATTTTCCCTAAGCATAAGCAGCTTTTCCTTTGGATTTTCATAACTCTTACCGCTGAACCTTCCGTATTCTGCTTTCCTCACTTCCCCGAATTCTTCCCCTAATCTTGCCAGTTCAATATCAGCACGCCTTCCCCGTCTGCACTGTTTGTCAAACGGAATTCCTTTTCTCATTCGGTTGTAATATGCCCCTTTCGTCAAGCCGTATTCTTTCCACGGCTCTGCACCGTTCAGATTTTTACCACGCCCCATTTCAGTCCAGCTCCTCAATATTCACTACGCATCGTGCGTTCCCTTTGTCAAACGAATCATAGATATGTTTTATCGGTATAATCTTCCAGTTATCGTCAGCGATAATCCCAGCGTCAATCAGAGTGTCGAGGATTGATGAACACTGGTTGTCGGAATCCCGCCTTTTCAAGTCTCCGTGATAGAAAGTCAGTGTAAGGCTAAGCCTCTTTCCAATCGGCACGGGCTTTATGTCCTGCATCCGTATCTGAGTTATTGCCGAACTGTGCCAGCGGACATAATTCTTATTAGGGAAGCTCCGCCCGCTACTCGTGTTTATGCGTGAGTTTTTCTTGCTTGGTGTCTCGCCGATAATAGTGAATGTCATAGACTGATTTTAATTCGCATTTGCGTTTTATTCAACAAAAAAAGAGCCTGCAAGCTGTTCTTGCAAGCCCTTTCCCCTTACGCCGCCTTTACAAAAAGCGAGCAGATTTCAGTGATTGCCGTTGAGCCTACCCCGATTGCGGCCACAGTCTGCACCGCATAAGTCGGATTGAAGTAGGTAACTACAGCCGAAGCAATGGCGGCGACTCCGCCAACCACACCCACCACAAGATTGAATGTTTTCTTGCTCATATAAACTCCTCAGCCGTCAAAACGGCTTAATTCGCAAATTTGATATAATTTATTCAATTTTTCCCGAAAGTACGCTAAAAATGCCCTTCTCGTTCGTCTGAGAGTGGATTAGCGGTCAACCGTGAAAAGATAGTAATTCGTCAGCTTCCCGTTTCTCACAAAACGCTTCCACCGTTGAATCTTAAAACCCCCAGAAGATTTTTAGTGGTTCTTACTGAAAGTTTTGCACCGTCCTGCCTGAATCCGTCCTGCTCAAAGACAATCAGATTTTCATCATCAAAGCCGATACAAATAGCGACATGACCGTATTTGTTTTTGTCTGTCGCTCCCCATACAAGCACATCGCCAATTTTTGGAATTGTGTTTG
>JAZSJM010000202.1:0-6457 GCA_045534325.1 Treponema sp.
GCCATTAGTATTGTCTTCCTAAGACCGCTTGGCCTCCGACTTAGACCTCGGACTGTAGAGTCCGAGGTCTTTTTGTTTAAGATGTCATTATCGGGCTTTGCCCCGAAAATCCATCAATTAGTTTTCACGCCAGATAGCGTAGAGTGTTACAATTGCTTAAACGGTGGCGCAGCTTGACCGCGACATCTGGTTTGAAGCTTTGTTATGTGATAGCTTCTATATTTTGAGAAATAACATTCCTCAAATTTCCTATTATCTTTTCTTTTTCTCCACTGCCAGTTGTAGACATGCGTAACAGAGGTATTTTACACAATTCAAGAATATGATTTTTCAGTAAATCTCTTTCGGACTGTTTTGTACCTTTTTTGTGATATTTATGTCCGTCTACTTCAATAGCAAGAATTGGTTCTTTCGTTATTTTTTTGTATATCAGAAAATCTATATGAGTCCAACTCTGTAAAGCATAAGTCTTTTCGACTTCATTTAATTCAGTAAGATTATTGAAATCCAGGATTTCCCTCATCGGCTGCTCAAAAATTACACCTAGATTCTTAAATTCTTCCATTTCAAGAATTTCGCAAAGCAACTTATACATTATGTTTTCAGAATCATATTTTGATATTTTCTTTGTTTTGGAAAGATACTCAAATTTCTTCTTTGTATATTGGGAATAAAGATAATCAAATACTGAATTAACTTTGCTTTCTGTAATCTCACAATTATTATACTGGATATACGAAATCAAATCGCTGAGATTTTTATCTTTCGGCTGCTCGTTTCCAGAAATTACAATACAAAGATTTGTTTTTGCTCTCGAAATTGCAACATTTAAAAGGTTTGCGTCATCAGCAAAATCCGTTATCTCATCATCTGTAGTTGAAATGATGATAACATCTTTTTCGCGTCCTTGAAATTTATGAACTGTGTCAGCCTGTATTTCAGGAATTGATTTTGATATTAAATTTGTCTGGTCACGATAAGGTGCAATTATACCGATTTCATCTTTTTTTATTTCGCTTAAAGTTGGAAGTATTTCTTTCTCAATGACATCAACTTGTCTATGATTCTCATGCCCGCGGCAATGATTTCCTATGTTTGTCTTGTAGACCTTAAGAACATCCTTTTCATTGTTATCATTAGTCATTATCAAAAGCTGATTATCATAAAATTTTTGATTGCAGAAGTTTATGATTTTAGGATGACACCTGTAGTGTTCCCGCAACAATGTCTGCGGAATATCAGGTATAAGTTCTTCAAGGGAAGAAAGAAAACTGTGATTTGAAAAATCGTAGGTAGGATTTATTTTATATTCAGAAAAAATCTGCTCCGCTTTCTTCTTGTCTAATGTTGTGACAACATTAGGAAGTTGTTTTTTATCGCCAACAATAACGACATTTTTTGCACAGGAAAGAGCCAGTGCCCCAGTTGAGACATCCACCTGAGAAGCCTCATCCATAATCAGATAGTCAAACAAAAAGTCCTGGGAAAAATAAGGCAGGCAGCTTCTTGATGAAAATGTCGTACTAAGAACTACCGGATATTCATTGTAAAATCCGCTTTCTGTCCTGTCCAAATCTTTATCAGTAAAAATCTTTCGTTTTTCATTTTTGCCGTATCTTTTGTAAATCCTATAGCGAAGATAATCAAGCGAAGAAGAATAAAGCTTGTCCGCATTAAAAGTCTTTTTTAATTCTTCCTTATCTGATATTTCTGATTTTATTTCCTGAATTCTATTTTTATAATAAAGATTCTTTAAAGTAGAAATGAGATTATTTACCGCAACTTTTGCAGTCTTACGAATTTTTATATGATACTTGAAAAATAACTTGACCCGCAGTAAGAATCCGAGAAAATCTTTTTTATCAAGTTCAAGCTGGAGACTCTGCCATAAATCCATCAGTTCTTCGGCTGTGAATGAGTTCAATTTCCTGCTGATAACAAATTTGTCAGTGTCATAAGAAAGAGAAAAATGCTTGTATTCTGTTTCTAGTTCTTCAAGTTCATGTTTCAAGGCAGATTCTTGCTCTTGATATTCAAAAAGGGATTTTAATGTTTCAAATGATTTTGCAAGACTATCAAATACTTGGCTTTCATTCTGTTCAATTTTCCATGATTTCATTTCAGATGGATAGTCTTCTTTTTGATTTTCCAAAAACTCAGAAATATTATCACTTTTTCCAAGAGGCGCAACAATGAATCCAAGATTATATTTTGGAGAAGATAATTTTTCATAAACATTCTCAATTGCAGAGTTATTGTTTGAGACAACTAAAACAGTTTTGTTCCATACAAAAAGATTGGCAATGATATTCAGAATTGTCTGAGTTTTGCCAGTTCCAGGAGGTCCCTGAATAATACTGAATGAATTTTCAAGTGCTTCCGTAACGGCTTTATACTGGCTGTTATTGCATCCAAAAGGAAAAATCGGATGGGCGATTCCATGCCATTTTATTTTTTTGCCTGAGGGATTCAGGTAGAATGCCAATGCTGAATTAGGATTTACAAGACGAACACGCTCATAATTTTTTACAAGTATCTTCTCATCAAAATCATTTCGCATTTCGCTTAATGATGCAATTTCTTTGAGATAACTGAAAACCGTACCTGTTTTTTCCTCTGTGACTACCGCATTTCTTATGATTTCAACATTTTCAGGTTTATAATGAAAAACTTTTTCAGAATTTTCAAAAGTTATGAGATAAATATTTTTTGATTCATCAAAACGAATTCGTTTTATTTGACGAGTCTTATCCTGTTTTCCGTTTTTATCTGTCAGATAAATTATACCGTGGGATGGATTCATGTTTTATTACCAGTAAATGCTAGAAAACTTCGTCCTGCTCATCTTCGACAGCACTTGCATTGTTAAAGTAGTAGTACAATACAAGATGTGCATCTTCATAATGATAAATATCATTATCTGCAACACAATCTAATGCAACTGAAACCAAATTATCAGCAAGTTCTGTTTTTTCACCCCAAATTGCAGATAATTGACGAGAACCATCTTTTAATGTTCTAAACCAATATTCATCTTTTTGCAAAAAGGATGATATAGCAGAATCAACTTTATTTATAATCCTAGATTTACCATAAGTTTTTGCAATTCTATCTTTTACACTGTTAAAAGCATTTTGAATTTCTGTTCCATATTTATTACAAGTTACAGAATCTGAAATTGCACGTATTTGATACAAGCCTGTTTTTTCATTTACATACACAGCATAATATGAAAAGAGTGGATGCTTTTTTATAGGCTTAACTAGATAAATATCATCTTTTACAAAAGAAGGTTCTTCTTCACACTGTTCTGCAATTTTTTCTATTGTCATACCCATTTTTAAACCAAATGGAGCAGCATAAATAAAAGCTGAAAGTAATCCAAATATTAGAGCGAAAAACAATTTTTTCATTTTTTTCTCCTTGCGCCCCAGTGCGGGCGTCCACATAACAACAGGTTGTACCGACAGGCAGCTTGACTGCCTGTCGGCTACGAACCTTTGTTATGACAATTTTTTATGCAGATGTATAAGTTTTTATTTCTTCTAACTGTGGTGCTAGTTCAATCTTCGCATTTCTGATATCGATATCATCCTGTAAAGACATAAAATAGCCATCTGACAATCCAAAAAATTTTGCAAGTCTTAAAGAAGTATCTACAGTTATCTTTCTGCGGTTATGAAGAATATCCTGAATGCGGGAAGTCGGAACATTTATTTCCTGTGCAAGTTTATATGCAGAAATTCCAAGTGGAATAAGAAATTCTTCGTTGAGGATTTCCCCGATTGTTGGTGTTTCGATAAAATCAGACATAGTTTGCTCCTATTAAACTCCACGTTAGTGGTCGCACATGGATGTAATTTCTTTTACATTCCTAGTGGTAATCCACAATCTCTACATCGTAATAATGGCCGTCTTTTTCAGTAAAACAGACACGCCACTGATCATTTATGCGGATTGAATGCTGACCTTTTCTGTCCCCGACAAGCTGCTCAAGGTGATTGCTTGGTGGAACTCGTAAATCTTCCAGGCATTTTGCATTATCTATCATCATGAGTTTTCGTAAAGCAACTTTCTGAATTGTAGTTGGAAGTCGTTTTGAGAACTTCTGATTGTAGATAAGTTCTGTTTCTTTATCCGCAAAACTCTTTATCATATATATATTATAACTGCGATGCGTGTATATGTCAAACAGACAGTTTATAAGCGGCGTAAAGCCGCCTTCAACCGCTTCCTTGTGCAAACCCTAAGGTTCAATTTTATAATTTCATCGAGCTTGTCTCGATGAAATTATATTCCTCATATTCTCATGTCAAAAGCCTTTTTTGTTTCACTACTAAATCCTAAATTTTCATAAAACTGGTGCGCTTCTTTTCTTGCAATTCCACTTAAAAGGATTACTTTGTAGCAGTTATGTTTTTTTGCTGTTTCTATGGCTTTGTCGATTACTTTTTTCCCTAGCCCCTGATTTCTGTGGTTTTTATCAGTTACAACATTTTCTACAAAACAAATTGGCTGACAGAAATTTGTAAGATTAGGAATTATTACACAATAGCAAGTTGAAACGACTTTTCCATTTTCAACGGCACCAAAATATTTTATATTTGGATTTTCTTGAATTTGTTTGATCCAAATTTCTTTTGATTTTTTAAAGTTATATTTTTATTATTTTCTGATAATTGTATGTATAATTCTAATAGAGAGGGCAAATCGTTTTTTGTTAATTCTCGAATTTCCATTTTTTTTCCTAAAAAAGCAGGCCAGTGTGCCTGTCGCCATAACAACTGTTTAAACCGCAGGCAGTTTGACTGCGCTGTCGGATACGAACCTTTGTTGTACGGTTTTATACAAATATTTTTAGATTAATTCTTAAAACAAAATATTTATTTAAGAAAAAATAATTACTAATCCCAACCAAACATAAATCTTATTTCTTCATCTGGAATACTATATTTTAGACCACCTCGTTCAACATGAGTAAACCCGCCAAATATCCAACCTTCAAGACCGTTATACTTAACTTTAATCCAATGATCGTATTTTCCACCAATTTGTTCTATTTCCTCTGTCATTGCTAGTGTTTCCACATTTAATTGATTTCCATTTGGCCTTATTACTGCTAAAACTTTTGTATTATTTGTACCAGGGTTATCACGTAAATTTAGGTTTTCATAAATACTAACTAGCCCCCGATCATATTTTCTTACAGTCCATTTCTTTCCATCAATATTAATTTCGTCTAAGACTTCCCAATAGTTATCCAGATACGGATCTCCCCACCCGTATTGATAATCTTTATTTCTCATGCAAATCCAACCTGATAAGGTAGATGATTTTATTTTTAACCAAATTTCTCCATTTTTCCAATCATTTTCATTTGTTAAATCTTTTATTCTACAAAATTGAGAAATTTGAATTTTTTCATTATCTATTAACTTTCCTACAATATCTTTATAGTCATAATTTTCATAGATAATTTTCATATTTTCATTTAGAAATTCTCCACAAATTGTTGAAATTTCACATTTTCGAATTGTGATTCTGTAGTTATCAATTGTCGATTCTTGTAAAATCGTTCCATTTCCATTCTTATAATTTGGACTTGCATATAAAAAAGAACCGAAAGTAATAAATAATAATAAAACGAAATTAATTTTTTTCATTTTTTACCCTAATTTTCCAGCCCAGTGGGTTGTGAACCTTTGTTATGTGCTATTTTCTTTTTCCAGCCAAATCATAAACTTCGTTGTCGGCTCTTGCTGAAATTACAAGAATATACATGAGATGAGTTTCTTCATCTTCCACAAGTTTATAAACAACTCTGATTCCAATGTCGCGGTATTTTATCTTTAAAAGCCCTGTTAAATCATTGCCGGCTTTGTTCCCTAAAGGCTTCCCATAGCCACCTTCACTTTGGGGTTTTGGATTAGCAGAGACTTTAATAATTCCTTTTAAAACTATCTTACGGACAGAACCGTCAAGGCGTGCAAGTTCCTCTTTTGCAAGCGGATGATACTTTATTTCCCAAGCCATCTCTTACTCCAGATTCACTTCCACATCGTCTAAGTCCGACTCCTCAAGACCAAATTCTTTCATAACAGCATCATGCGAAATATATTCACTGTTTTTTGCCAGACGTTTCTCAGCCTCAGCCGCAAGAATGGCGTTTTCATATTCTTCCATCATCTGCTGATAGCTTTGCGGACTCATCAGAATGCATTCAGGTGCATTGTTTTTTACAACAATACGAGTTCCAAATTTCTTTACATCAGCAAAAATCTTGTTTGCCTGTCCCTTATTAAAAAGACTTATGGAAATTATAGAATCAAGCATGTTTACTGCGTTCATTGCTTTCATAATGCCACCTCCAGTAACTATTTGTATTATATATTACAACTTATTTGTTGTCAAATTTATTGTTGTTTCTTTTGGGAAAAATTCCTAAAAACTTTGAATT
>JAZSJM010000174.1:0-5047 GCA_045534325.1 Treponema sp.
ATTTAATCAATAAAATTGTTCTTATGATTGACAAGTTAATGTTTACGTGTAATGCGGTTTTACCGATTGTATTGACAATTCTTGTAGGATATATTTTAAAAATATTAAAAGTTTTTCCGCCAGAATTTTTTAAGCTTCTCAATAAACTCAGTTTTCGCTGCTGTCTTCCAACCATGCTTTTCTTAAATGTCTACAGAATAAACAATCTGTCAGAAGTTGTAGAATACAAGGGAATTGTTTTCTTTACCTTTGTTGCTATAACAGCTACTTTTATTCTTTCTGCAATTCTTTCTGCAATTTTTATAAAAGATAAAAGACAAAAAGGTGTAATGGTACAAGCCGCATACCGTTCAAACAACGCAATCATCGGGCTTTCAATTGTTATTTCTCTCATGAGTTCAAATCCTAATTATGATAAAGCAGTTGCTGTAGCTTCTATTTTAATGTCATTATTTATTCCACTTTTTAATATTCTTGCAGTAATTTCATTAACTATGTTTATGAATGACGAAGGAAAAGGAATAGATATCCCCTCGATTTTAGTTAAAATAATTCAAAATCCTTTGATTATAGGATGTGCAGCGGGCTTTGTTGTATTAATGATAAGATACTTTATTCCTGAGCAGACAGATTCTTCTGGAGCTGTTTATAAAGTTTTTACGATTAAGAATAATCTGCCATTTTTATACAGAACTATGGAGATGGTAGGAAACTGTGCGACAACCGTTGCATTGATTGCATTAGGTGGAAACTTTGCATTCAGCGCTGTTTCAAGACTTAAAAATCTGATTATTACTGGAACATTTGCACGGGTACTGCTTGTACCTGTTGCAACATTGGTCAGCGCCTATTTTATCGGTTTTAACGAAATTGAATTTCCTGCACTTATAGCACTTTTTGGAACACCAACTGCCGTAAGTTCAGTTCCAATGGCAACAGAAATGGACAACGACGAAGAACTTGCCGGGCAACTTGTCGTGTGGTCAAGTATTGCAAGCGCCTTTACCCTGTTTGCAATAATCTATACATGCACACAGGTAGGAATTTTTACAGTATAAAAACTGATTTCAAAAAAAAGCCGCCTGCAAAAAAACAGACGGCTTTATTCATTTTTACAAATTAAACTTTCGGGAACTGCCCCACAAGTTCAGGAAAATCAAAACTTTTTTCTACAAAGTAGCGTAAGTCAAAATCCTCATGAGTTACAACCACAAGTATAGTTGCATGAACTGCTAAATAATCTGAAATAACTTTCATTACATGCAAACGGGTATCAAAGTCGATATGAGCAAAAGGTTCATCCAACAGCAAAATATCAGGTTTTGCTGTCAATGCACGGGCAATATCAACTCTTTTTGACTCTCCCGAAGAAAGGGCTTGCGGAAGACAATTTAAGTGCTGTGCTGTTAAACCAACTTTTTCAAGATTAGCAGTAAACTCTTCTATTGTTCCTTCTATACCGGCCTTTGAAATCTGCTCAAAGGATTTACGGATTGTAAGATCTGGAAAGAATGAGAATCTTGAATCCTGCTGAACAACAGCCATTCTCTTTCTGAAAGGCTTAAATTCTTTGGGATCACGACCATTTTCTACCGGTTTAAGTGTTACAAGATCATCTCCTTCCATAAGAATCTGTCCGCCAGTTTCATCAAGAAGACGAAGAATTGCCTTTATCATACTTGATTTACCGCATCCAGAAGGTCCTGTAATTCCATAAACAGTTGACCGTTCAAAAGTTAAGTTCAGTCCTTTAAATGCTGTAAATTTGGAACTTCCGAACATTCCTCTTTTAAAATATGACTGGCTCACTTCTTTAAGCTCAATTGCCGAACCAGATGCACCTTTTTTTGCCTCTGGTTTATCATAACCTTCAAGTTCTGGTAATTCATCAAGTTTAATCATATCTCCGTCTTTAAGGATATATGCTTGTGTCAAAGTAAGACGACGGATAAAATCAACATCATGGCTTACCATCAAAAAAGTCTTTGTTTTATCACTTAAAATTTCTTTATTTAAAAATTCAACAAAACTCTTACGAAGATTGCGGTCAAGATTTACTGTCGGTTCATCAAGCAGAATAAGGTTTCCCTGTCGAGAAAGCAGAATCATCAGAGTAATTCTCTGCATCTCTCCACCACTTACTTCATCTGGATAATTGCGTGCGTATTTTTCAAAATCCATAGAAAAATAAGTAGCAAGGCGGCTTACAATTAATTCACGCTTTCCAGGAGCAAGAAGGGCAAGATTCTGATCAAGGGTCAATGAAGGATTCATCACCATTGCAGTTTCTGCAGGAATGAACATAAGACCTGATTGCTCAATTTTTGTCCACTGAAGGGCATCCTGCTTTTTTCCGTCAATATATGAATCAAGACCATTTACTTTTTGAGAACCTTCAAAAGTAAAGATATTCATCGGCAAAATGCCGGCAATTGACTTTAGCAAAACTGATTTTCCAGTTCCTGTTACACCCATAATAACGGTAGAAGTACCTTCTTCAAGGGAAAAATTGCAGTGCTTAAGGGTGATTCTTTCGCCTAAGTGAATGCTGAAATCATTAAATTCTACTGGTCGCATTTAGTTATCCCCCTCTTTTTTATTGCCTAATATCATAAGAAAAGCAACACTGATTGCGACAACAATAAGTGCTGGAATCCAGAAATAAAGAGACGGATAGTCCGATGAGCCAAAAATCGCTGAGCGGTATGCAGCTATCAAAGCACCAGGACTTGTATGCTGAGGCGAGCCGTTCTCACCAAAACCAAGCTGAACTACATAACCAAATGAAGTATCAAGAACTAAAGTTTTTAATAGAATACCCGCCGCAACTCGCTTTAGTGTATCTTTCATCAAAGAAGTTCTCATCAAAACAGAAAGAATTCTGTTTTTTGTAAAACCATAAGAACGGAACGACACACTATATTTTCTGTTGTAAAGATCAGAAAGAGGAATAGAAATACTTCTTACAGCTTCTGGCAGAACAGTTACAGTTGCAGCAGCTACAAAAACAAAAAGCGAGAGCCACGAAGATGTATTTGCCTTTCCATTGCTTAATACTCCCGAAACAGGTACATAACAGAACAACGCAATGATAATAGATGGAATAGATTCAAATGCACTAAGTATATTTGCAAAACCACGTCCAAATCCCATGGAAAGAACACTTACATATCCGATAATTACACTTAAAATCATTGCAAAGATAAGTGTAGAAACAAGTATCAATGATAATTTTCTGAAAGAAACAAAAACCTGATCCAAAAATTTCAGGAAACTTAGATAACCATTCTTAATTTCCTTTGCAGATTTTTCTTCATCAGCAAAAAGAGATTCAGGAATAAAAGACCTTACACTAACCTCTTTTTTCAAACTTACTACCATTTGAGGAGTTCCGTCTTCTTCAAAAACAGGATCTCCATTATCATCAGTATTTTGCACCATAACCGGAGTACCGTCTGGATAAGTCTGAACTTTCTTTTCTTCCCTTAAATCGTAATACAACTTTTCAGGAAGCCACGAAATAACGAGTGGCAATAAAAGAATAATTATAAGAATTGTCTTTAAGACATTAGATTGCTTTTTCATACCACCTCGGATAGAACAGGAATAATATTCCCTTAACGATTAAAGAAACGAATGCATTAACGCACAGAAGCACAAAAACAGAGGCAACAAGCGTGTCAGTTCCATTTAAGGCTTTCATCGCGTCAATTAAAGTTTTTCCTAGTCCTGGAAACGAAAAGGCAATTTCGGCAATTGTAATTGAACCGATAATTGCAGGAACTTTTCCAGCTACATAAGGAATAAATCGTGGCAAACTTGCCTGAAAAAGATAGCCGGAATATGTTCCCTGAGAAGGGAAAAATTTTCCAAGAGGGCGTCCAAGTGTTGAAAAAACAATTGCATGAGTCTGATTTACCTGAGCAAGCATATCTGTTTTTAAAAAGTTAGTTGCATCCCAGGAAAGCCCACCGAACAAAACTGTAACAACAGCTACAACAGGAAGCGGACAATACCGACCGGCAACGGAATAGACAATCATGAGCCCAACAAACAATGGAATTGCGGCAAGTACTGCGGCAACACCATTAATAAGCTTTTCAAGATAAACAGAAGAATCGTTTCCAAAATGAACTGTCATATATTTTGTCGAAACAGAATATGCTGAGCAGACAACCGAAATCAAAATAATCACAAGAAGTGCAATTAACGCAAGTGGCAAAGTTACTGCTGCACCACTTCGAATAATTGCTCCTGAAGAAAAACCTACTTTAGAAGTATTTACCTGCCCTGTTAAAAAAAGTCCGAAACCTTTTAAGGCCTTTAAATATCTGTTTGTTTTCCAGACAGATTCTTTTTCAGTTTCTTCCTGAACAATGATAGAACCATTTTCAGTTAATTCTTCTGTACCTTCTTCACCTGAAGAAAGTACAGAAACTTTTGGCTCTTCGTATACATTTTCATCCTCCCCTGTTGCTACAAGATACAGAGAAGAAAGAACAACTGTGCCAATCAAGGCAAATAAAATGCCGTGAATGACAAGTTCCTTAACTAAAAAGCGCAAAAAACGCATTAAAAACCTCTAAAATCTAGTTAGTCTTTTTTCTTTCGCCAAAAATCCATTTTTCAGCAGAAAGGAACGGGTTATCTGAAGCGATTACAACATTCTTAAGACCACGTGCATAAACATCTTTCTGAAGTGTAAGAAGGTTTACGGCAGGACAGTCTTCTGCAAATCTTGTTTCAAGTCTGTCGATTACATCAATCATACCCTGAGTTTCATTCTGCTTATCAAATTCTGCAAAAAGGCTGTTGAGTTTTTTATCAGAAATTCCTGAAACATTATCTGCACCTGTTCCTCTGTAAAGGCTTCCAATAGAAGAATACCAGTTATCAAAACCGTCATGATACATTAGTGCAAGCTCATAATTTTTGCGTTCTCTACTTACATCACGCTTAAATGTATCTACGTTTACTTTTTTAACTTCAACATTCAGACCAATTTCTTCAAGCTGCTTAGCGATTGCGTCTGCAAGCTGTTTTCCGG
>JAZSJM010000192.1:0-7816 GCA_045534325.1 Treponema sp.
GCAATTGGGAAACCAGTTGCCTTTGAAGCAAGGGCAGAAGAACGAGAAGTACGAGGGTTAATCTCAATAATAACAACGCGGCCAGTCTTAGGATTGTGAGCAAACTGAACGTTTGTACCACCGATAACACCGATGTTTTCAACAATCTTAAATGCCATTTCCTGGAGCTTCTTTTCCAGATCCTTATCAATAGTCATGAATGGAGCGGCACAGAAAGAGTCACCGGTATGAACACCAACGGCGTCAATATTTTCGATAGTACAGATTGCAACCATCTGATTCTTAGAGTCGCGTACAACCTCAACTTCAAGCTCTTCCCAACCAAGAATAGACTCTTCAATCAAACACTGGTGAGTCATAGAAAGATCAAGACCATTAGCAACAATAGTGCGCAGCTCTTCAACATTGTAGCAGAAACCGCCACCCTGACCACCCATAGTATAAGCAGGGCGAACAACCAGTGGGAAGCCGATTTCTTCAGCAATCTTTTCAGCACCTTCTACAGTGTGACAGATTCCCGAGCGAGGAGTGTCGATACCAAGCGATTTCATAGTCTCCTTGAAAATCTCGCGGTCTTCACCACGTTCAATAGCGTCAAGGTTTACACCAATAACTTTTACACCGTATTTATCAAGAACGCCGGCCTTGTTCAGCTCCATAGCCATGTTCAAACCAGTCTGGCCACCAAGGTTTGGCAAAAGAGCATCAGGACGTTCCTTTTCAATAATCTGAGAAAGACGCTCAACGTTCAGCGGCTCAATGTAAGTAGCGTCCGCCATAACCGGGTCAGTCATAATAGTAGCCGGATTCGAGTTTACCAGCACAATCTTGTAGCCCAGCTCGCGCAAAGCCTTACAAGCCTGAGTTCCCGAATAGTCAAACTCACAAGCCTGACCAATAACAATCGGCCCCGAACCAATAATCAAAACCTTTTTGATGTCTTCTCGTTTCATAATCTATTTTACTCCTATAAAAACCAATTTCATAAAGGAGGGGGGAAGTCTCCCCCTCGCTTCAACCCCCCTTGCGGCCTTTCGCCCCCCCTTCTCCTAGGGGTTGCACCCCTAAAACCCCGCGGGTAAAAAAAAGCGAGTTCCTAAAAAAGAAACTCGCCTGTGAAATTCAAATAAAAATAGTATGAACACTTTTGTTTACATTGAGAATCATCATGTAATCGCTTTGTTCAGTTTTCATACTGAAAACTTACTATATCAGAAATCAGATTTTCGGGCAAGGGGGGCAGATTCATAACATATTTTTGTTGACGTATCGAAAACTGATTTGAACGCTAGTGATTCTTGAATGTCTTGTGAAGTAGGCGATATTATCTTTTATGATGGAGTGGCTACCCCTTATACAAAAGGATATAAATCTTTTTTGTATTGAGATTTTCTTGTGTATTCTGCTAAAAAGGATCGAACAGTCTTTTTTGGGCAAACTTTTACCCATTATTGAACGAAAATCCTAAAAAGAGTAATATGAAATCATTGTGGAAAATAATGATTTTATAAAACTTCCTTCAAACTTAAAAGGAATTCATATTCACTGTGTTGGAATAAAAGGAACGGGACTTTCTGCCTTGGTTGAAATTCTTTGTGCTCGTGGTGCCGTTATAACAGGAAGTGATGTTTCTGAGCGATTTTATACTGATGAAATTCTTGAAAAATTAAATATAAAGGCCCTTCCGTTTTCAAAAGATAATATAACTGATGATATTTCCCTTGTAATTTATTCATCTGCCTATAATCTTCAGACCAATCCCGACCTTGTTGCTGCAGTTCAAAAAAAGATTCCACTAATTCTTTATACTCAGGCTCTGGGAGCTTTGTCTTTGGAATCCTATGCTGCTGGCATTTGCGGTGTGCATGGTAAAACAACAACAACAGGTCTTTGCGGTTCAATTTTTAAAGAAATTTCTTTACCTGGTCAGGTTCTAGCAGGAAGCATAATTTCCACTTTTAACGGATGTACTTACACTAGTCCAAATATAAACGGAATAAAAGAAGGTTATAAGCCTTTTTTTATTGCAGAAACATGTGAATATCAAAGACATTTTATGTCATTTTCTCCTAAAGTTATCGTTTTGACTTCTGTGGAAAGTGACCACCAGGATTATTATCCGACTTTTAAAGACATTCAGAATGCTTTTGTTGATTATATCTGTAAGCTTCCTGAAAACGGTGCATTAATCTATTGTTCTGATGATGCTGGTGCTGTAGAAACCGCATTTATTGCAAAAAAGCATCGGGATGATATTAAACTTATTCCATACGGCGAAAATGCGGAAGGAAATTATAAATTATCATTTGGACGAGTAGAGAAGGGCAGACAATATTTTCATATTCCAGCTTTGGGTGAATGTGCTATAAGTGTTCCTGGAAAACACAATGTAAAGAATTCCTGTGCTGCTGTCGCATTGAATATTGAATTTTTAAAAGTATACGGATTTGATTACGCAGATTTTATTCCTCAGATAAAAAAAGGTCTTTTAAACTTTTCAGGTGGAAAAAGACGCAGCGAAATTATAGGACGGGCAAAAACTCCTTTTGGGCAGGACGTGATTTTTATCGATGATTACGGCCATCATCCTACTGCAATTAAAACAACTCTTGCAGGATTTAAAGAATTTTATAAAAACCATAAAATTATTGTTGATTTTATGAGTCATACCTATACAAGAACTCAGGCTCTCTTAGAAGAATTTGCCTCATCGTTTGAAAGTGCAGACAGAGTAATAATAAACAAGATTTACGGGAGTGCCCGTGAAAATCCGGAGCAGACGAGTGTTACTGGTAAAATTCTTGCTGAACATGCAAAAAAATATCATAAAGATGTGGTGTATGCAGGAGAATTTGAGCAGGCTGCAGAAACAGGATTAAAATATCTTTGCGAACCCAGCGGAAAAGAATATAAAGATGGTTATATTTTTGTAACGATGGGAGCAGGGGATAACTGGAAAGTTGGTGTAAAAATTCTAGAAGCATTAAATCGCGTGTCTAAATAAGTGCACATTTTAAGAGGTTATAAATGAACAGCATGACAGGATACGGTTATAAAGAAGCCGTAATAGAAAATACGCAGATTATCGTAGAACTTAAGTCAGTTAACAATCGTTTCTTGGATTTTAATATTAATCTTCCTTCGTTTTTAAATCCTCTGGAGTCAAAAATTCGACGTATTGTCTCTGAAAAAATTGTTCGTGGTAAAGTTGACCTTACTATCCGTGTAAAAGATATGGAATCTACTGCAAAAATTTACGCAGATCCTTGTGCAGCACGGGAGTATTATGATGAAATCAAAAAAATTGCCTCAGAACTTAACTTAAATCAAAATGATATTCCTTTATCTTTAATTATCAATCAGGATGGCGTTCTCAATATTACCCATGAGTATGATGCAGATGTTTACTGGAATAAGATTGAGGCTGTATTTAATGAGGTTTTTGAACAGTACCTTAATTTTAGAAAAATCGAGGGTGAAAATCTGAAAAAAGACCTTCTTAAAAAACTTGATATTCTGGATAATTGTGCTGCATTTTTTAAGGAATGGCAGCCAAAAATTGAACAGAAGTTCAGGGAACAGATTACAGATCGGTTTAATGAACTTTTAGGCGAAAATGCCGACCAGAATCGTATAATGAATGAAGTTGCAGCTATGCTTGTAAAATATACCATAAACGAAGAAATTGTTCGTCTTTCAAGCCATCTTGCTGCTTTACGAAAGGAATTTACAGAAAATCCTGTTCCGGGTAAACGAATTGATTTTATTTGTCAGGAAGCAAATCGGGAAATAAATACAATCGGTTCAAAAAATCAGTTTATCGAGGTAGGAGAGATGGTGATTAATGCAAAGGATGCATTAGAAAATATTCGTGAACAAAGTAAAAACGTAGAATAAGGAGTTATTAATGTGCCAGATAAAAATAAAAAATGAACTTAGGGTTGCTATTTCAGGAAAATCTGGATGCGGCAATACTACTGTTTCAACTCTTTTAAGTGAAAAACTCGGAATAATCCTTATTAATTATACATTCCGTCAACTTGCCCAGGAAAAAGGGCTTACTCTTGCACAGGTAATTGAAAATGCAAAAACTGATGATTCTTATGATGAATATGTTGATTCCCATCAGGTTGAACTTGCCCGAAAAGAAAGCTGTGTATTAGGAAGTCGTCTTGCAATCTGGATGTTAAAGGAAGCTGATTTAAAAGTTTATCTTTATGCAAGTGACGAAACCAGGGCTGAGCGTGTTTTTAATCGTGAAGGCGGCGACTTAGAAGAAATTAAAAGATTTACAGCAATGCGTGATAGTGAAGACAGCCGCCGTTATTTAAAGCTTTATGACATTGATAATAATAAATATGATTTTGCGGATTTAATTATTGATACGGCAAATTATAATCCGCAGCAGATTGTTGACCTTATAATCAACGAACTAAAAAAACGCTCTCTTATTGAAGAAGTATAGGGCGTTCCACTTACGTGGCGGGCCATCCGTACTTACGCTTACGCTTCAATCGTATGCTCTCTTCATTCGCATCCGATCGCCTTTCGGCGGTACTCCTGTCCCTAACGCAAAAAAAAAAGTCTTAAAGTTTTATCTTTAAGACTTTTTTAGTTTAATTTAGTATTTGCTTTCTGCGTAGCCAACCCAGCCTTCATTTTCAATAAGGGCTTTTTCAAAACCTTCCAGTTTAAAAGGGTAGCTCTTTGATAGCGAACCGGCAATAAGTTTAACTTTCCATGTTCCGTCTTCTTTTTGTTCGATTTTACATTCCGTTTCTTTATTTCCGAATGTACGGAACATGTCTTCTATGTCTTTTTTAGGCATATCCAAAGCTAAAAGACCGCAGTTATACATGTTCTGACGGAAAATTCGTGCAAAGTTCTGAGCAATAACAACGTAGATGTCATTTACTTCCAGTGCCCATGGTGCATGTTCACGGCTGGAACCGCATCCAAAATTTTCACGAGTAATAATTACTCTTTTTCCAGGAACATCTCTTTTTGCATCAAAACCTTCAAGCTTTAAATCTTCAAGACAATAAGGCTTGAGAGCCTGTTTTGAGATTTCTGTAAGGTATTTTGCAGGAATGATTTCGTCAGTATTAATATCTGAACGATCCAAAAAAAGGACTGGTCCTCCGAATGGTTTCATAGTTTTTCCCCTTCTATTTTTTATGCTTTATAAAGCTCTGAATTTGTAATTGTACCTGTAATTGCTGTTGCAGCTGCTGAAGCCGGGCTCATCAGGTGAACCATGCCGCCTTTACCCATACGACCGTTAAAATTGCGGTTTGTTGTAGAAGCACAAACTTCACCTTCTGCAAGAACACCGTTCGACATTCCTAAACAGGCTCCGCAGGTTGGATTTGTTACGCAGAATCCTGCATCAAGGAAAATAGAAATTAATCCTTCTTCAACTGCCATTTTGTAGATTTTTGGAGTTGCAGGGCTTACGATTCCTCTTACGCCATCAGCTAATTTGTGTCCTTTAAGAACTTGTGCTGCAATTCTAAGGTCAGAAATGCGTCCGTTTGTACATGAACCGATGTATACCTGATTTACTTTAGTTCCTTTCATATCACTGATTTTTTTAATCTGATCAGGTTTATAGTTAATTGTACAAACAGGTTCAAGGTTAGAAAGATCTTCTGTTATTACTTTTTCATAAACGGCATCATCATCATCACGCCATTTTTTGTAGTCTTCTATTGCAGCTTCTTTCGAAGGATATTCATCTTTTATGAATTCCCAAAGGTAGTCAACTGTTTTTTCATCAGGAAAACAAATACCGCTGGTTCCGCCGGCTTCGATTGCCATGTTAGAAAGTGTCATTCTTTCTTCCATACCCATTGCATCTACAACAGGTCCTGTAAACTCGATTACACAGTTTGTTGCTCCGTTAACACCAATTTTTCCAATTAGATGTAAAATAACGTCTTTTGCATAAACACCAGGCTTTAGTTTTCCGTTAAGAACAAATTTTATTGTTTTAGGTTCGCGAAATGAACATACACCTTTTAAAATTCCAACTTCCAAGTCTGTTGTTCCAACTCCTGCTGCAAAAGCCCCGAACGCTCCATGAGTACATGTATGAGAGTCTCCCATGATTACTGTATAGCCAGGACGAACAAATCCTTTTTCAGGGAAAATTGCATGGCATACACCGTTTGCACCGATATCAAAAAAATCTTTTACATTGTTGCGTCTTGCCCAGTCTCTTAAAATTTTTCCCTGAGTTGCAGTTTTACTGTCTTTTGCAGGTGTTACGTGGTCAATTACGGCTTTGATTTTTGAAGGATCAAATACACGGTCTTTTCCCCGCTCTACCAAATCCTGAATTGCTACAGGCGTTGTTATTTCATGACAGAATACACGATCCAGTTTTAATACATAAGTTCCTGGAAATGGACTTTCCACCAGGTGAGAATCAAAAATTTTCTGGGCAATTGTCTTTCCCATTTTAGTACCTCTTAAAAAATAAAGTATTTTTAAAGAATAATTTATAAATCCGCTTACCTCTAAAAAAGATAAACAAATCGTCTTTTTATAATTTACTTTTTTTTAGTTTATTTTACAAGTTTATTTGTCCGTAAAAAAATTAGTTTACAACATTTACAGGTTTTCCACTTAAAAATGATTTTAAATTTTCGTGCAGAATGCCCAAAAGTCTTTGTCTTGTTTCTTTTGGTGCCCAGGCAATATGTGGTGTTAAAACACAGTTTTTAACATTAAAAAGAGGGCAGGTTTTGCTCATAGGCTCTTCATTTATAACATCTGCTGCAAATCCTGCAATTAAATTGTTTTCAAGAAAATATTTTATATCATTTTCGTTTACCAGACCACCTCGTGCTGTGTTTATAATATATGCAGTTTTTTTCATGAGAGAAAGTGTATTTTTGTTTACTACTTGTGAAGTTTCATTTGTTAAAGGGGCATGTAATGTTAAAAAATCACTGCTAGAAAATAATTCATTAAGTGCGACCGTTTCCTCTTTTCCTGTAAAAGAGTTGGAATTATGAACCGAAATTATTACTTTCATTCCAAAGGCATGGGCGATTTGTGCAACTTTTTGACCTATAGAACCAAAACCGTATATTCCAAGTGTCTTTCCGTTCAATTCTTGAAGAGGATTCAGCCAGTAGCAAAAGTCAGGATTTTTTATCCAATCTCCATTGTTAACAGAAATTGAATGCACGCTTACGCGGTTGGTAAAGTTTAAAATAAATGCAAAGACATGTTGTGCAACAGAATCAGTAGAGTAGGAAGGTATATTTGTAACTGTAACACCATGTTCCCTGCAAGAATTTGTGTCAACAACATTGTACCCAGTTGCTGCAACTCCAATATATTTTAATTTAGGACATGAATTAAGGATTTCTTCTGTTATTTGAATTTTATTTAATATTATTGCATCAGAATCAGCAATACGCTCAATAACCAAATTTTGTGGGGTTCTTTCGTAGACTGTAAGCTGAGCAATATCTTTAAATATATCCCAGCTTAAGTCTCCAGGATTTGCTGCATGGCCATCTAAAACGGTTAATTTTATCATATTGACGGTAAAATTAATTCAATACTTCTACACCTGTAGAAGTAATTGCTGCATTAATGGCAGATTCATCAGCACCCTCAAAATCAACTAAAACCTGTGATTTATCAGAGTTTGCAACACAATTTGTTACTCCGCCGACAGCTTTTACTGCAGATTCAACTTTAGCACAAGTGTCAGAATCAAACATTCCGACAACATATATTTTTTTCTGCATAAGAAATAATCTCCTGCATGATTTAAAAGAATCGATGATTTATTATA
>JAZSJM010000170.1:0-2318 GCA_045534325.1 Treponema sp.
TTCCGGAAGACGACTTCACCGGCGAGATTTTCAACCTCGTCGAGCAAAACAAGCAAGACGAACAATTCAGGAGCGAATATATGAGATGCAACCTTCACGACTATGACATAATGGAAGAAGGCAAACTACAAGCTAAGCTTGAAGCGGCACGGAATATGCTTTTGACAAATCTTGGGACAGTGGAACAAATTGCTGCCGTCCAAAATCTACCTCTTGAAACTGTGCAACAGCTTGCCGAGGAGCTGAAAGCAGAGCCTATTGTGCAATAGTTCTGCTTTTCGCGGCAGCTTGTTCTAAAATCGAAGTTCAATCTTGGAAGGTTTTGTACACATGCTTTCGGGCGTCGTAGCACGGTTCAAAACCACGCGATATCGCGCTATGTGCTGTTTTTCTTTTCGTCGTCGGATACCCTACAAATGAAGCTTAATCCGCGAAAAGTGACGATTTTGCTTCGCAAAATCTCAAGTAATGGTACAAAGCTCCTATTTAAAGATGTGCACCAGTTACAAGATTCCGCAAGGAATCTTGGCATTTTGCCCGATAAGACCAATTCCGTAGATTAAGCTAATGCAAAACGCGCACTCCGCCGCCCTCTCGCCTTTGTACATTATCCCCAAACAGTGCGCCAGTTGCACCGTCCATATGTATCAGCTCAAAACATGTGCCCCATATGTCATTGTCGGGTTTAACCCGGCAATCTTTTGAGTAAGATTGCCCAACCGAATCTGGTAATGAGACAATTCCAATAACACTCAAGGAATTTTTGACAAATTCCAGAACAGGAAGTAAGTCAAAACTCAGCCCTATAGGCTGTAACAATCTTATATAATACAGCCTGTCACACCACAGATTCTGCTTCCATAAAAGCGCATCAACTCGGCGAACTCTTTTTTCAACAGATTAATCTAAAGTAACAGCTTTTGCAAAGCGGGCATGGAGCGTTTCGCCAGTTTGCTTAATTTCTTAGATTAATTCCAATGCGAAATGCAAAACAGGTAGTCTTTGTGTACTTGTTTTATATCTGCTTTCAATTTTACACTACATTCAGAACAGTTTTTTTTCAGTTCTTAATTGTTCTTGATTTGCTATTTCCTTCTTTGATTTTGTATCAATAGATTCAATGGCAGAAATATCAAATCTCAATTCTTTACAACCGTCAGGAATTGTCATATAAACAAAAGTATCAGCCAGAAATGCAAAAAAAAGTGTAAAAAAATCGTTTCCTTTGCACATACTCATGAAGCCATCATTTGGAATTTGTTTGTCATCTATAATTGAATTGAACAAATTCATAACATTATAAGCAATATTATCTAGATTTTTCTTTTGCATATCAGACAAGATGTTTGTTTTCTCATCTTTCTTGTTTACAACAAACTGGATTTTTAATAGAAACAGAATCAAGTCCTTATATTTCTGCAAAAAATCATTTCTTTCTGTTGCACTCTCAAAAATTGGATGATTTATCAATTGTTCATTGATAAAAATCCAATTTTCTTCTAGTTCTGCCGCAAGAGGAATCAATTGATATTTTTCACAATCATTTATATTATTAAGATTCTTTACATCCATACCCATATATAAGAAAAAGAGTTTTGATATTAAGCAAGTATGAAATTTTTGCTCCCATAATGCAACAATGCTATCTATATTAGTTCCGAATTGCGAATTTATTCTCTTTTCCAATTCATCAATTTTATTTAGCAAACCGCGAACTTTGATTTGTTTTGAAAATTTACCATCTTTGCCTCTGCATAAAAAAATTAAATCTCCAGTCTCCGAATTAGATTGTTTCAAATAAATTCTCCTTAATTCTCTTTTACGCATTCTATTTTCTATTTCATGGCATTTTTGTCATGAAATAGAAAATTCTCAATTTAATTACTTAGTCTAAAATGCCAAGATGTACTACATATCACCCAGAATCATCTTGTCAAATCCACCATAGACGAATTCCTTTTTAACTTCTCTAATGAATTTTCTATCAGTTAAAAGCCGGTAAACAGTAACAAGCAAACCACCTATATCAAGTTTGCTTAAACTTTTCTTTATCAAATCTGGATTGTCAGTAGTAGCACCAATCGCAGAACCGATTGCAACAGCAATAACATTACTTGCAGAAGCTATAACATTTGAATATGTAATAACTTTTCTTGTGCGAACTTCATATAATCTTGAATTTCCGTCTTGTTCTTCGTTAAAAGTCATGCGGTGAATCATTGCAATAAGCATATTTATTGCAGATGCCCAAGCAACTTGTTTTCCGATTGTTAATATATTCGCCATATCAATACCATAGTCCGCAAGGTTTGATGCAA
>JAZSJM010000104.1:0-15185 GCA_045534325.1 Treponema sp.
ATTGACATTAATAATTATAAAATATTCTTAAATTAGTATTTAATCTATCTGATTGACTGATAAAATATGACTTAAACCGAACAGATTCCTCTTTTTTTTACCCAATTTAAACCACCGTTTAAATTGTGAAGTTCATAAAGTATTTATAAAAAATATGGAGGAATTTTATGAAAAAATTAAGAAAAGTATTTGCAACATTTGCTGCCGTTGCAATGCTTGGAGTTAGTTTCTTCAGTTGTTCAGGAGGCGGTAGTGATAGTAAAAAAGATACAACTATCGTTGTCGATCCGGCTGTAGGTATACAAGAAGAAGCCGGTTTAGATTTACCTGAACTTGAATTGACAGAAACTTATTCAGTTTCTGCAGGAACTCTTGCAGAAGCATATGAAGACGCTTCTTTATACATCAAATTTGATGGAGCGCCTGAAGTAAACCGAACTGCATCTGTAAAAGGGGATGCGTCAAACAATAAGTCTGTCAAAATCTTAAAATCAGACGGAACTGTAGTTGATGAGATTTTTGCTCTGGCAGAACAGATTACTTCTCAGGCAACAAATGCTTCTTATAAAACAATCAATGTTAAGAACCAGCTAATTGCCATCAATGGGAATGTAATTGTTATTAAGCCGCATACAGCTCTTGCTGCTGAAACAACATATTATGTAACCATTGATAACGGACTTTTAGTAGGTAAAGTAAATGGTTCAAATTTTGCAGGCATTTCAGATGCTTCTACATTTACTTTTACAACTCGTTCTGCTCCGACAATTTCTGGAAACACTATTTCAATCGGTAAAGATAAGGATTTCAGCAAAATCCAGTCAGCATTTGATTATCTTGCTGACAAATCAGGTGACTGGACTCTTGAAATTGACAAAGGTTACTACAATGAACGCTTAAGTTTTGCAAATGCAAACGTAAATGTAACTATGGTTGGTATTGATGAAACAGAAGGCGATTTAGGTGCTAACACTGTAATTTATTGGAAAAACAATAATGGTAAGGAGGGTACGGCAAATGACGGCTGGAATCCTGCAAGCCGCACTCGTGCTGCATTCCTTTACGAAGGTGGAGACCTTACAATCAAGCATCTTACTTTTGCAAACACAATCAGCCGCTCTGTAGTTGGAAAAGATGGAACTCAGGCTGAAGCATTGTACTATGATGCAAAAGGAAAAATAGTTGCATATGACTCTTCATTTAAATCACATCAGGATACACTCTTGCTTGGAAATCAGGCAGGACGCGGATGGTTCTACAAGTGTTATGTTGAAGGTGATACTGACTTTATTTGGGGTTATCCAGATGTAGTTCTTTTTGAAGAATGTCAGATTCGCTGTCTTTATGACGATGCAGAAGCTGTAACAAATCATACTTCATACATTTTTGCCAGCCGTTCTATGCATACTGCTAATGCAAACAAAGGTTTGGTTCTCTTCAATTCAACAATTAGCGTTGATGATGGAGTTGCTGCTTATTATGGTCGTAACTCAGGAAGTGATACACAGGCTGCTGTAGTATTCAATAAATTTGAAAAAATCGAATCTTCTCTCTGGTACGAAGGCTCTACAAAATATGACGAAGATGTTGAAGGTGTTTGTTCTGTAGGTTACAAAGATTACGGAAACACTTATTCAGACGGCAGTGTAATCGATACATCAAGCCGCAAAGATGGTTGCTACGGTCTTTCTAAAGAAGTTGCTGAACGGGAATTCTGCGGACGAAACGCTATCTTGAACCGTGGATGGGATGCAACGAATCGTGTTTATAAAGCATGTACAGAGCAGTGGGATTTAAGTGCTCTTGAAACAGAATTTGGTGCCAGTGAAGATGCATCAAAGAAAATGATTTATGTTGAGCCTACTTATCTTCCTTATCTTGATGGAAACAGTTCAACAAGTTTTGCATTTACAGATTATGCAGGAAATGCTCTTAGCGGTGTTACACTTACATCTGGAGATGAAAGTGTTGCTACTGTAAGCGGAACAACTGTTACTGCTGTAGAAAATCAGACAAGTCTTGTAACAATTACTGCTACAAAAGATGATATGTCTGGTGTAACACGTATCAATGTAATTCCAGAAGTAATTTCAGCAACAGATATTGCTCTTACATATAATGGAAGTGATGCAGCATTTGAAATCGACAAAGACGATAAAGTTACTTTAAATGCCGTATTTACTCCAGCAGAAACAACAGACCAGTCAATTACATGGACATCTAGTGATACTAATGTTCTCCGTGTAACAGGAAGTGGTGCTCTCGGCAATGGTCTTGATGCAACTGTAACAGGATTTGGTCTTGGTACTGCTACAATCACTGCAACATCTACAAAGACACCAAGTGTTTCAAAATCTATCGAAATCACCGTAAAAGAAGTTTATGCTGCACGCTATCTTCAGGAAAGCACAGGATATACTCTTGCTGCAAGTGTAGATCACCGTGATGCTACAATCGCTGCAAATCCTGTTACTTATGGCTTTGCTGGTGGCGTTGCCGTTGCTGAACTTTCTGAAGCAGACAAGGGATGGGGTAACAACGGATACAAGTTTACTTCTAGTGGAACTGTAACTCCTGACGCTGGTGGAGACATCTGTTGGGCAGACTTTACAATCCGTGCTGCTGGTGCAATTAAAATCAAAGCAATCACAGCAGATGCTTATTGTTCTGCAACAAGCAATCTCCGCGGAATCGTTTATACAAAGGTTGGAAGCGGAAGCTTGACTAAAAAAGCGGAAGTTGCCGCAGAATCAAAGGCTATGAGTTTCGATAAGGTAGACATTTCAACAGATGTTGCTGCCGGAGAAACTGTAACTGTACGCGTTGCAATCGCTCTTCTCGAAGGAAAAACTACAAGTAAAGCTATTACAGGTGTTGTTGGTGGTGTTGTAATTTACTACGACATTGAAGGAACTCCTGTAGCATTCCCTGGAGCAGACGGCGACTACACTATTATTGATTACGCTACTGCTGCTGAAAAACAGTCACAGGGAACAGCTATTGCTGACGGCTCATCTGCTGACGGCATGGTTTCTTGGCACAACGTTACATACCACTCAGACGGATATGGTCTCCAGATCCTCGGTTCAACAGGTGCAACAATCACTATTAAGGTTGGTGGTCCATCTGTTATCAGCATGACAAGTTCAGTTTACAGTGCTGGCGTTGTAACAGTAACTAACGAAGCTGGCGATGTAATTGCCACTGGCTCAACTAAGGTTGCAACAGACAAGACTCCGTTCTCATTCCTCTACACAGGAAGTGGTGAAGACACATTGACAGTTGCATTCACTGGCTCTACATCTTACATCGGAACGATTAATGTTAAGGAACTCACCACAGAAAAAGCAGAAGTTACAAGCGTAAAAATCAACGGTGCAGAAACTGTTTCTACAGCAGCTCCTGTTAAATTTAGTGCAGTCGTAGAAGCTACATACATGGCAAGCCCGGAAGTTACCTGGTCTTCAGGTGACGAAACGACAGCCACAGTAGCAGAAGACGGAACCGTAACAGGCGTAAAAGCAGGTGAAGTTACAATCACAGCAACAAGCAAGTTTGACACAACAAAGAGCGACACTGTAACTGTTACAATTACAGAGGAAGAGCTTAAACCTGTTGCTGGAACAACATATAGCTATAACTTTGCTGACAAGACAACAGCAACGACTGATAAGACTGCAGGAACATCAAGTGATACTTTTGTATCATGGAACGACTTGTGGAAATATCATGGAGCCTCATACGGTATTCAGAATACATCTAACAGTGCTTCTGAAGATACTGCAGCAAAACTTACAATTAAAGTTGCAGGCGATGTTGTTGTAGGATTTACTGGATACAACGCAGCAAATGGCGTTATGAAAGTAACAGACTCTGATGGTAATGTTGTAGTTGCAAATATGCCAATGAGCACAGGTAGCGACTCTACTACTAAATGGTTTATTTATAAGGGAGAAGCAACAACTCTCACTTTGACAAACCTTTCTGGTACAACATACATTGCAACTCTTACTGTAAAACCTTGGACAGATGAAGTGCCAGCTGTAACTGCAGTTTCTGTAAGCGGAGCTGCTTCTGTAGCAGTTGGACAGACAACAACTTTGAAAGCTGATGTAACTGCAACATATTTCGCTGATTCAAGTGTAACTTGGTCTACTGGTGATGATTCAATTGCCACAGTTGATGAAAATGGTGTTGTAACAGGCGTTGCTGCAGGTGATGTAACAATTACAGCAACAAGTGTTAATAATCCTGCAATTTCAGGCACAAAAACTGTAAAGGTTTCAGCAGATGCTAACAATCCGATTTATGGTTATACATATTCTTATACACTTACAGGTGGAGTAGGAACACCGTATACATCGGATGACGGATTCCTGAAGGTAACAGCGAATAGTGATAATGGTGGTCATGGTCTTGTAATGAAAGACGGAAACACTATTGTACTTAAAGTAGCTGGAGCTGGAACAGTTACACTTGGAACATGTGCATACGATAAGGCATGTACAATTACTGTTACAAATGGTGAAGGAACAACATTAGGTACAATCTCAGTACCTGCTGGAGACAATGCAACTGATAACACTACTCAGGAGTTTGCATACACAGGAGCAGCAGACACTCTTACCTTCACATACAGTGCAGGTACAGGTGGTCAGTATCTCCATGGTGTAACAATCACTTACTAACCTTTTCCCGCTTAAACATCTGCTGCCGTAAATGCGGTGGCAGGTTAAGCCGGAAACTTTCCCCGCGCCGCGTCTTGTGGTGCGGGGATTTTTGTTTAGGAGGGGTAGCGGACAAGACCGGAACGAAGTGAGGACTTGGGAGCGAGGGGAGGGCTCTCCCCTTTTTTACTTAACGAAAGAAAATATTACTTATTGATTATTTTATTTACATCGCATTTTGGCGGAATGTCGTTTACAAGTTCTTTCGAGCCAGAGTTTGCGTACATGCCCAATAAGGCTTCTCCAGTTTTTGGGTTCATTATTACGCTTGGACCTGCTATACAGCCACCTTCGCAAGCCATTACTTCTATTAAATTTGGACAATCTTCAGGCTGAGGAACAGAACCGACGTTGATTTTTCCATAATTCTGTAAAATTTTCATTCCCTGTTTGTCTAAACCGTTAATTACAACTGGTTTTAAAATTGCACGTTTGTCGAGGGGAAGTCTGGCTTTTACGCTTTCTGCAACACCACTGCTTTTTGCAAAAAATCGTCCAGTTACTGTTGGAGTATATGTGCGATTCTGTTCTTCCATTTTAGAAACATCAATTTCTTTAGCACGGAATAACGCATTTACTTCTTCAACAGACAATACATAATCAACAACATCGCTATCAAAACCTTCACGACGTTTAGCAAGACATGGTCCTATAAAAACAGTAATGCAGTCAGGATCAACTTTTTTTGCAAGTTCAGCCGTATAAATCATAGGAGATTTAGTTTCAGAAATGCAGTCTTTTAGCTCAGGAGCGTGAATCTGCACTGCCCGGACATACGCAGGACAGCAGCTTGTTGTCATCATTTTATCGCCCCGTTCCATGCGTTCAATAAATTCCTGTGATTCTTTATCAGCTGTAATATCAGCGCCGATTGCAACTTCCCAGACACGAGAAAAACCGGCTTTTAATAAAGCACTTTCGAGTTGACCAGCCTTGCATCCTTTAAATTGTGCACCGATTGCAGGAGCATACATAGCAACAACTTTTTTGCCATTCATAATGTGTTTAATTACGTCAACAAGCTGGGATTTATCCATCATGGCACTAAAAGGGCAGGAACTCATGCATTTTCCGCAGAATATACATTTATCGTAATCAATCTGTTCGCGTCCGCTGGCATCTTTAGAAATTGCACCAACAGGGCAGGCTTCTTCGCATGGAATAGGAATTTTAATAATGGCGTGATACGGACAATTTTGCATACAAAGACCACAGTTAATACATTTCTGAGGGTCGATGTGGGCACGATGATCAATAATTTCAATTGCCTGTTTAGGGCAGTTCACCTTGCATGGGCGGGCAAGGCAGGCCTGACAGGCATTAGTGGGAAGATATTTTGTTTTGACACAACCATTGCAGGCTTCATTCAGGACAGTGAGCATGGGCCAGGTAGGTTTTTCACGTTCAAGAGCCATTTTTGCATAGGTAGAAAGAGGGTGTCGTTCATCAATTGTTTCAACAGAAAAGCCTAAGCGGGCAAAAACCCTTTTACGTATAATTTCACGGTCATGGTAAATACAGCAACGGATAGAATCACTACCCTCAGGAACAAGTTCACGAGGTATATAATGTAAACCTTCCTCAAGATTACCATCAAATTGAAGCTTTGCAATTCGAACTAA
Source organism: Treponema sp. (assembly GCA_045534325.1). Taxonomy (GTDB): domain Bacteria; phylum Spirochaetota; class Spirochaetia; order Treponematales; family Treponemataceae; genus Treponema_D. Next base: position 6,350 of record JAZSJM010000104.1, read on the forward strand.
AATTTCCTGCTTTAGTTGCGATGCGTTGTTATTAATATTAAGCATGTGTACCTTCCTTATATCCTTAATTGTAAGAAAAAAATGCATAATATCTATAATAAAAATGGAATTTTAAGAAAAATTATATTCAATTATTTTGACAGTTTGATGTTTAAGAATTTGCCATGCATAAAAATACCCCTTTTACTTTTGTCCAGTAAAAGGGGTATATATCATTTTGAAGTGAAGTCTTTTATGCTGGTTACCAACTTTAATTGCAGTAACTTATTTCACGATATCAGCAAGAGCTTTTTTCATACCCTTAGACTGGATGTCTGCGAGGTGTCCGGCAACTGCTGCTTCAAGACCAGCAATTTTTGTAAGGTCTTCTTTCCAGAAGTCAACATTGCTCAAGACCTTGTTTGCAATTACTTTTGCATCCTTTGTCTCTTTGTTGAGGGCAGCAAAGAATTCCAGAACAGGGAGGGTATCCAAATTCTCGTATTCGCCGTCTTCCCGCTTAGAAACAAGGCATTTCTGGCCTTTTGCGTTCTCTTTGATTTCTGTACCGTTGTAGAAAGCGATAAGAGCTGCAATTGAGAAACCAAGAAGTTTTGGAACCGAGCCGTTCTTTTTAATGCTCTGGAGTACAGAAGGCAGACAGCGTGTCCAGTATTTTGCCACAGAGTTTAACGAAATCTCAATTAAGCGGTGTGGATTGAACGGATTCTGGAAGCGGGTCCAGACATCGTTTGCATATTTTTTAAGGTCTTCCTGGTCGCCGTCGATTGATGGAACGATTTCGTTAAAGATAATGTCGTGCATGAATTTCTGTGCATCGGCATTTGGTGTGTTAAATCCTGTTCCAACTTTTTCTGAACATACAATATCCTGTACGTAGTTACATCCAGCTAAGAATGCAGCAAGGACAGAAGATGTGTGTGCTCCGTTCAAGATGCGGACTTTTCTTGTGTGGTAGTAGTCCATATTCTGTGTCCAGATAACAGAAAGTCCTGCTTTCTGGAGAGGAAGTTCATCTTCGTGTGATTTTTTAGATTCAATAACCCAGAAGTGGAAAAGCTCTGCTGAGTCAAGGAGTTTGTCTTCGTAGCCAAGTTTTTCGCAAAGATTTTCTGCCTGAGTCTTGCCGTTTTCTTCTTTTGCAAGGAGAGGGAAGTATCCTGGAACGATGCGGTCAACGAGACATGAACAAACGTCACAAGCTTCGTCAAACCAGTTGATAAAGTCTGGTCCCAGCTGCCACATTTCTGCGTAGCGGAGAATGTTGATGCGGAGGTTAAGACCTGCCTGGTCTGAAAGTTCACAAGGAATAAGAATCAAACCTTTTGAAAGGTCGCCCTTAAATGCCTGGAAACGTTTGTAAAGGAATGCAGTTACTTTTGCAGGGTAGTTCTGCTGTGGTTTCTGGTCGAGAGTTACTGGAACTCCGTTAATTTCTGTATCAAAGCGGATGCCGGCTTCTGTTGTATTTGAAACGAGGAAGCGGAGATCCGGGCTAGAAGCCAATGCGATGTAATCATCGTAGTTTGTGTATGGGTTGATGGAACGGCTTACAGAGTTGATTGCACGGGTTTCTACTGTTGGTTTTCCGTCTTTCATACCGCGGAGAACAGTTGTGTACAAGTTATTCTGTTCGTTCATTGCGTCAATCATACCTTTTTCCAAAGGCTGAACGATAACGATATTTCCGTTAAAATCTGTTTTTTCGTTTACAATATCAATCTGCCAGTCTACGAATGCACGTAAAAAACCGCCTTCTCCAAACTGAATGATTTTTTCCGGACGTTTTACTGTTTTAACAACGTCTTTAATTGATTTTAATGCCATTGAAGAGCCTCCAAATAAGTAAATTTATGTTATCATTTATGAACAATCCTTTCAATGACAGAAATTTAATATGAAGAGAATATGGTATTATTTTGAAAAATAATGAAAATTATGCAGTTAATTGCAGTATTTTTGACTATTTTGTTATTAAATTTGAAAAAAATCTTTGTACAAAAAAGAACTACTTGTAAAAAAAACGACATAATAATAAAATTATTTCATTATGAAGATTAATCGTTCAGGAAAAAGAATTGGTTTTGCGTTAAATTCAATCCACTTTGGAGCGGCCTTAAAATTATGGCGAAATCTTGCAAATTATGCTGCACAAGAAAACGGCTCTTTTTTCATTTTTCCGGGAAGCCACATCAACAACAACAAAGTTGACAACCTAAGAAACGAAATATATAAACTTGTAAATTCTGAAAATCTTGATGGTCTTATAAGCTGGTCTTCTAGTATAAGTAACGGTGCTGACATAGATAAAATTACAGATCTTCACAGAAAATTCGGTAATCTTCCATTTGTAACTATTGGTCAGAAAATCTTAAATCATACAGATGTATCATTTGATGCGTATGCAGGAATGAAAGACCTTGTAAAACATCTTATTGATGTTCATGGTGCTAAAAAAATTGCTTTTATCCGCGGACCTCAAAATCATGATTCTGCAGAAGACCGTTATCATGGATATTATGATGCCTTAAATGAAGCAGGAATTTTAAACGAAAATCTTATTACTGACTGTTTTGGCTGGTTAGACGGCGAAAAAGGTGCAAGACAGCTATATGAAGACAGAAAATTAATTCCAGGCAAGGATTTTGATGCAATCCTCACTGCCAGCGACATGATTACACTTGCTGCTACAGAATTTTTTGAAAAACGTGGCTACAAGGTTCCAAAAGATTATATTTGTGGTGGCTTTAACGATTCAACAGAAAGTCAGATATATTCAACTTCTTTTTCTACCGTGCACATGCCGATGGAAAAACTTGGTGTACTTGCTTACGAAAAACTTTTCCAGATAATTTCCGGTAACATTGATGTAGAAGATGCTGTACTTCCTGCATATCCTGTAATAAGGGAAAGTTGTGGCTGTAACGGAATAAAGCAGCTTCAGAATTTCTATGATTCAAAAATTCGTGTAAAGTCGCGGGATCAGTTTGTTGATGACATTGTTAATCTTTTTAAGGCTGATGATGAAACAAAACAAAAAGTGATTATTCCTTTATTTGATGCACTCTTTGAAAACAATCAGACGGAATTTTTCCGGCTGTTAAACGAAAATTTGATGTCATATTTTAGAAATGACGGAGAACTTTCAAACCTTTTTAACGCAGTAAAACTATTGCGCAATTCTAGCTGTCTTCCAGAAGAATACGTTAATAAAATTATAAATACGATAAATTTAATGATTCCTCAGGTGCAGAGCAGGATTTCTGCAAACAAACTTTATGACAACGAAAAACTTTCTGCTACAATCAGTGCGCTAAAAAGTGCGTTGCTCTCTGCTCACGATTTAAATACTTTAATAAAAATTCTTGCAGAATACTTGCCGCAGATTGGAATTCGTAATTCCACATTAGTTTTATACGAAAACGAGGATATTTCAAAATATATCGGTGGATTTAATGATGCCGGTGAACTTCGTCTTGAAGAAGTTCTTTTTCCTTCAAAAATACTGGTTCCTACTAAGTTTGCGAAAGAATTTGAATATGGTGTTTATCTTGTCCAGCCTCTTTTTATGGCTGATCAGCCCCTTGGATATATAATTACTGCATATACAGACTGCGACGGTAATGTATACGAGGATTTAAGGACTGCAATAAGCAATACAATTCAAAGTATTTTCTTGTTTGAGGAAATAAACAAAGCTCGACAGCTTGCAGAACAGGCAGAATTTGCCAAAACAGAATTTTTTGCAAATGTCGGAAATGATTTGTGTGATCCATTAAAAGATCTGGCAGCTAAAGTTGTCCAAATGGAAGGAAATATCGAAAAAGGTATTTTGGATCAGGATATTTTGACCGAGCAGCTTTTGTTCCTTCGTTCACAGATTCACTCTCAGTTGCAAAAAACAGAGACTCTTGTTGATTTGACTCGCTCTCAGGTTGATGATTTACCGATGGATAAAAAGCTTTTTGATATCCGGCAGGTTCTTCCAGGAAGTGTTGTTGCATCAATCAATCAGGAAATTCCTCTTGTTTACGGTGATCCAGATCGTCTCAAAAAAGCCGTAATGACCTTATTTGGGGAAGGTGAAGGGGCAATAACTGTGCGTCCAGATGTTTACGGCTTAAAACTTCATGTAAAGTCAAAGCGTTTGGATTGGCAAAAACCAGAACTTTTACTTGCAGAAAAAATTGTCCTTCTTCAATATGGCGAAGTAGAAAAAATCGATGAATATTCAACCGTGATTACTCTTCCATGGCCAAATCTTGCAGGTCTTCCGCCTGTTAAACAGGATGAAGGACCTTCTAAGGTTATTAACCTTTCTGCAAAAAGTCAGAATGTGGATTTATTTGGGCTACCGATGGAGCAGATTTCAACAGAAACAGGCTCTAAAGAAAATGATGAACACAGTATTCTTTATTGGCGTCCAGATAACGCTCCGATTGATGAATGGGTAAAAGTTTACAGTCTCCGCCATAATGATAAACTGTTCCGCGCTCCACTCCTGTGTTATAGCCATGAATTAATCAGTCACAATTTCGTTGAAATGCTTGAATCTCAGGTTCGGACACAAAAATCGGCTCCTGTACTTTTTGTTAATGCAAAACATACACGTTATGGAACATGGGCAACTGATTCAAACAGCGTGAGCATTCAGTCGATGGCGGAATTTGAGCATATTTTAAGTGAAATAACTCCATCCCTCATAGTCTTTGAATCAATTGATGAAGAAAGCATCCGATGTATCCGTCAAAATTCAAAAACTGTTCTTGTTCCGATTATTGTTCTTCCAGATTCAATTTTACAAGAAGAAGAAGTTGAACTGCTGTGCTCTCATCCGAGAATTATCCTTTGCAATCGCGGAGCGGCAGAATCAGAACAGTTCAATAACAGGATTCATGAAATCCTTGATGGGGATGAAATTCTTCCTCCCCATACAGGGGCACTTGTTAAAAAAGCAATTCTCTATCTTAACAGAAATGCTTCCCAGCAGATTGTCCGCTGGAAACTTGCAGATACTGTTCATGTAAGCGAAGACTACCTTACAAGAATTTTCCATAAGGAAATTGGTCTTTCTTTATGGGAATATCTTAACCGTTACAGAATTTACCTTGCAACAAAAATGTTGCTTGAGACAAACGATACTATATACGAAATTGCTGAGAATTCAGGATTTCAAGACCAGGCTTACTTCTGTCGTGTATTTAAAAAAATATACGGTGTTCCGCCTGGAAAAATTCGTACAAAACAGTAAGAATTTTTTAATCTAAGTTCGTTATTGTCCAATAATTCTATTGTAAATTTGTTAGGAAAAAATATAAAATACTAGAACTGAGGTTAAATATGATCGCACAAGAAACAACTGATCTTAAAGCTCCAAAGAGAAATCTTTGGAAAGACATTAAGAGACATTATTCTGTTTATGCACTGCTCGTAATTCCAGCTGTTTACTACGCAATATTAAAGTATGGTGCTGTAATTAATGGACAGATTGCTTTTAAGAGTTTTTTGCCACAGGATGGCGTTTGGGGAAGTAGCTGGATTGGATTCAGTAACTTCATCGACTTCTTTAAATCATTTTATTTCGGTGAACTGCTTCGCAATACACTTGGCTACAGTTTTGTAAAACTTATAGTTGGTGTTCCTCTTTCAATTGTTCTTGCAGTTACACTTTATGAATGTACACATGATGTTCTGCGCAGAGTTGTTCAGACACTTGCTTACCTTCCACACTTCCTTTCATGGGTAATTATGTACGGTATCCTTCTTGTACTTTTAGCCCCTGGTGATGGTCTTGTAAACGACATAATCAGATCCGTTACTGGCAATCCGAATGCTGGTATCGACTTTTTGAATGATACAAAAACATTCCCTGCAATCGTAATTCTTTCTGATGCATGGAAAGAAATGGGTTGGGCTGCAATTATCTTTATTGCTGCTCTTATGGGAATTGACCCTTCATTGTTCGAAGCTGCCATGGTAGAAGGTGCTTCTGCTGTTCAGCGTGTATGGTATATTACAATCCCTTCAATCAAACCTGTTATTGTAACAGTTGTTCTTCTTAAGTTAGGTAAGATTCTTGATGCCGGATTTAACCAGATGTTCATGTTGTACTCTGTAACTGTATATTCTGTTGCAGATATCATCGATACTTGGGTATATCGTCAGGGTCTTCTTCAGTTTAAGTTCGCTCTTGCAACTGCCGTAGGTATCTTCAAGGGTGTAATTGGTATGCTTCTTGTAATGACTTCAAATGCCGTTACTAAGAAAATTGCTGACTCTTCACTTCTGTAATTTAAGGAGACATAGATAAATGGCAAAATCGTCAAGTACTGCAGTTAAATTAACAGCCGGTGACCGCGCATTCTACGTTGGTGTAAATGCTTTCCTTATTTTCATCGGTCTTATCATTGCAATCCCAATGATTGCTACTGTTACACAGTCTGTTACACCTAACGGTTACAGATCTTCTACCCTCGAAAAAATCATTCTCAGACCGTTTGGTCTTAAAGATCATACATTCGGCGACAGTAAGTTTGCAGATGGTGTATATACATTCGATGTTGAAAACTACGGTAATACAGAAATTACAGTAGTTGATGGAATTGGTTATACAAAAGCTGAAATTCCTGAATCAAAACAACTTATAGTTGAAAACGGTGAATCAACCCTCAAAGAAACTTTTTATGAAGCTCGTGAAACTGTTTCAGATAAAAAATATAAGCTTGCAATCCGTGAAATGATGGATGAAGAGTCTGGACACATGGTTGCCGTTGAAAAGACTGGAGTTATCTGGGATAACGCTGCATATACAGCACTTTTAGGCAACGACGGATTTATTAATGCATTCTGGAATTCACTTAAAATCATGATTTTCGGTGTAATTACATCATTGCTTCTTACAATTCCAATGGCTTATTGTATGTCGATTGGAAGTCTTCCTGGACGCAAGATATTGAACTACTTTGTTCTTATACCATATCTGTTTAACATTGGTGTAATCCCTACATACCTTGTTGTAACAGGACTTCACCTTACAAATCACCTTGCAGCAATCTTCCTTCCTGGTGCTATTGCTACATATAACTGCTTGATTATGCGTGGTTTCTTTGAAGGTATTCCTGAATCACTAAAAGAATCTGCACGTATTGACGGTGCATCTGAATGGTATGTACTTGTTTCTATCATTTTACCTTTGTCAAAACCAATCATTATGACAATTGGCTTGTACTATGCAGTAAACTTCTGGAACGACTTTATGCATGCTATGCTTTACTTAAATGAAGCATATCTTCAGCCGCTCCCAATCCTGCTCCGTAACATCCTTATGGCTTCAGGTATGAATGAATACGTAGAAGTTTCTGCCTTTGGTTCTGCTTCTGTATCTGCTATTAAAGCTGCATCGGTATTTATGTCAGCCATTCCTATGATGCTTGCATATCCGTTTATCCAGAAGTACTTTACAAAAGGTACTATGCTTGGTTCGGTTAAGGGCTAATGCAGAATATATAAGTTTTTTTTGTAACTTAATGACCAGATGATAATTTTTTTATTGTCTGGTCAATTTTTTGTGATATAATTAAAATATCAGGTTTTTCCTGTATTTTTTTTATTTATTAAATTGTTTTCATTAATATTCAAAAAGGAGGATAAAATGAAAAACTTTTTTAAGAATCTCGCTCTTATTGCATTGATTCTTGCAGTTGCTTCTCCAGTTTTTGCTGCAAAAAAATGGAAGGCAAATAAGGACGGTACAGTAGATATCGAACTTTGGTACGGTGCTGCTGTAACAGAAGCTGGTCCACCACCTGCAGACTGGGTTGCTTATGACATTATTAAGAAGAAGCTTGGTATTAACCTTGTAATTACAGCTCTTCCATCAAATGAAAGTGATCAGGATACAAAAATCAACGCTGCTGGTGCAGCTAATGCTCTTCCTGACTTATTTATGTGTGGAGACAACTGTTTTCAGATTCTTACAAAACAGAAACTTCTTGCACCTGTAGACGATATGTTTGCTATGATGCCAGGACGTACTGCAAAACTTTATGATAAAGATGCACGTAAACATTCAACAGTAAATGGTGTTTGCTATGGTCTTGATCAGCCAGGTACAATCGTTCGTAACGAAGGTGTTCTTATCCGCAAAGACTGGTTGGATAAACTCGGTCTTAAAGTTCCAAAGACAACAGATGAATTCTTTGAAGTAATGAAAGCATTCACATTCAAAGATCCAGATGGAAACGGTAAAGCTGATACTTATGGTCTCGGTGCTTATATCGAACTTAAACCACAGTCAGAAGGTCTTGGTGCACGTTTTGACCCATGGTTCGGTGCATTCGGTGTTGCTGGTACATGGTCTATGGCAAAAGATGGTGCAGGACTTAACATCAACAAACCTGAATACTATGAAACACTTGTATATCTTAAGAAAATTATCGATGCAAAAGTAATTGATCCAAACTGGACAGCTTATAAGAAAGATGACTACCGTGCTTCTTGGAAACAGGGTAAATTCGGTATCTTCCGTGAACAGAATGCTGCTGCTTATGCAGAAGCTAACTATGCTCCATTCGATCAGAACTTCCCTAAGGGAGAACTTATCATTATTGATCCTCCAGTAGGACCAAAAGGAAAGTCAGCTGCTGGTGTTTATGATCAGGCATATCGCCGCTATTGTGTAGCTGCTTCTAACGCTAACCAGACAATTAAAAACTGGAAAGATGTTGACGGTACTAAAAAGACAATCACAAAGAAACAGATGATTGCTCGTCTTCTTGAATGGATGTCTTCTGATGAAGGTTATTACCTCCTCGGATACGGTGTAGAAGGTGTAAAC
>JAZSJM010000182.1:0-10211 GCA_045534325.1 Treponema sp.
AAACAATATTCACTGCTCTGTAAACTGTTGGAAAAAGCCAATCGTCCTTGGTCGACATGCATATGGAGACGTTTATAAAAACTGTGAGATTAAAACAGACGGTCCTGGAAAAGCTGAACTGGTATTTACAGGTGCAGACGGTAAAGAAATCCGTAAAACTATTCAGGAAATGAAAGGACCAGGAATTTTACAGGGAATTCACAACATGGATTCCTCAATAGAAAGTTTTGCACGCTGCTGTTTTTCTTATGCCTTAGATCAGAAAATTGACTGCTGGCTTGGAACAAAAGATACAATCTCTAAAACCTATGACGGTAACTTTAAGAATATTTTCCAAAAGATTTATGATGAGGAATTTAAAGACAAATTTGAAAAAGAGGGAATTGAATATTTCTATACATTAATTGATGACGCCGTTGCACGAATTATGAAAAGCGAAGGCGGAATGCTGTGGGCTTGTAAAAACTACGATGGTGACGTAATGAGCGACATGATTGCTTCAGCATGCGGAAGTCTTGCAATGATGACTTCTATTCTCGTATCACCAAATGGAGAATTTGAATACGAAGCTTCACACGGAACAGTTCAAAAGCACTATTACCGGTATCAGGCAGGAGAAAAAACATCTACAAACCCTGTAGCACTTATTTTTGCATGGACAGGTGCTCTTGCAAAAAGAGCAGAACTGGACAACACCCCTGAACTTGCAGACTTTGCAAAAAAACTTGAAAAAGCAACTCTTTCAACAATCGAAGATGGAATTATGACAGGGGATCTGGCACGCCTTGCTGAACCAAAAGCAAAGAAAGTTGTAGATAGCTGGGAATTTATCGATACAATCGCTGCAAAATTACAATAAAGCGAATTTTTAGGTAAAAAACAGCTTGTATTTTTTAGCACACCTTCAGAATTGAATATATCAGGTTTAATTCTGGAGGTGTATTTTTTTACTTAATGCTGACTACCCCGCCCCATGGAATGTTCAGTTTTTTGCACAGTGCCTTATATTCATCCTTTTCGATTTTAGAAGCCTTAGTGCAAAAAAAAGTCATATCTTCAAAAGGCTCAAAATCTTTTTCAAAATTATATGCATCACTTTTTTTTGCCAGCGTTTCTACACGGATAGCTTGATTTGAAACACCGTCTCTGCTGTCAATGATTTTTACATTTTGACCTGCAACTTTCTGCATGACAGTAGAAATGTGAGTAAAATGAGTGCACCCTAAAATAATTGTATCGCAGCCGTATTTTGCAAAAAAATCCACAGCCGGTAAAACAGCTTTTTCTTTTTCTTCCTGACTTGCAGTAAAAAAATCTTTTTCTATAAAAGAAATAAGTTCAGGGTCTCCTCTTTTATAAACAGTACAGTCTCCAGCAAAATCTTTAATCAGTTTTTCACTGTAAGGAGAGTTAATGGAGGCATTTGTGGCCAAAAAACCAATATTTTTATTGCGTGTAATTTTTGCGGCAAGTTTAATTGCAGGAACTGTTCCAACAATGGGAAGTTCAGGAAAAATCCTACGAAGTTCATCCAATGCAGTAACAGAAATCGTGTTGCATGCTATTATCAGCGTTTTTGGCTTCCATTTTTTTTGAATAAGACTTACGGCTTTTGAAGAGCAATCAATTATTTCTTCTTTGGATTTTTCACCATAAGGAAAATGAAGAGTGTCCCCAAGATAAACACATTTTGCACTTTTTTGTTTTTCCTTTAAAGCAAGCATATACGGTATTCCGCCAGTTCCTGAGTCAAGAAAAGCAAAATCAGCTGTTTTATTATTTTCAAAAGCTTCGTTACTCATCTTTATTAGTTTAAATATTTGATAAAAATCATTCAATCCCATACAATAAAAACATGTATATAAGTAACAACTGTACTTTTCCAGGCTGCAAACGCTGTTCCATATCGACGGTAGATGACAATGGAAATCTTATTGAAGATTCTCATTTCTGCTATAAACATACACCAGATCCTGAGGATGTAAAATCAAGACTTTTTAAGTATCTTTCATCCCATGAAAAGGTTGTGGGAATTAATTGTTCTGGAATTACATTTCCAAAATTCAGCATCGAAAATCATAAGTTTTACGGATGTGATTTTTCCCACTGTTTTTTTTCTGAATTGAACTGCAAGCATCTTCGGTTCAGAATGTGCAAATTTGACTTTGCAGTTTTTACAGACTGTAACCTTCTTGAAAGCAATATCCAATTCACTTCATTTGCAGGAACAAAGTTAATTCACGTTCTTTTTACAGGCTCAGATTTAATTCAAAATAATTTTAACGGGATTTCCTCTTACCAGTCTTCATTTGATGATTCAGATCTTTACAACAGCCGTTTTATACGTTCCCACTTAGTTGATACATCAATCCGTAACTGTAATATCAAAAAAACTGTATTTTTTGAATCACAGACAAACAATGTCTCTTTTAAGCTCTCGAATACAAACGAGGCACTCTTTTCTAAGGAAGGAAGTGCACTTTTAACAGGCCTTGATGATATGGATCAATCGTCAATTCTGGAGGCAAAATAATGAAAATATACTTTCATCTTAATGTTGATTTTTTTTCAAATTCATACATTGTAGTAAATGAAAACACAAACGAGGCTATTTTAGTTGATCCAGGCAGAATCACAAAGGAAATGATAAATCAACTTGAAGATAATCATTACAAGCCGGTTGCGGTTCTTGTAACTCATAATCATGAAGAACATCTTAAAGGATTAAAAACATTCTTAAAGATTTACAGCTGTGATGTTTATGCTGCGGAATCTAATGTTTTAGGCATTCAGACAAACGTAATTCACGGGGAAGGAAAACTCTTGCTTGCAGGGTTAGATGTTGAATATTTTCCTGTTCCAGGACACACCCCTGATTCTATGGTTTTTAAGATTGGAAGTGTTCTTTTTACAGGAGGAGTTATCGGCGCAGGCACAATCGGAGAAACAAATTCAAATTATTCAAAAATGATATTAAAAAAAGGAATTGAACAAAAAATCCTGACCCAGTCTGAGGATACAACGATTATGAGTGGGTACGGACCAATAACAACCGTTGCGGCAGAGCGCTCTTTTAACCTTGATATTTAGTTATTCATAACAAAAATAAGCATGGCTTATCTGCTTACAAGCCAGACTCTTCCGGCGGCTAAATTCCATCGACCGCTTACATAATCCTCAAGCATTTGGGCAGAGCCGACAAAACCAGAGGCTTTGGTAGAAATAATATAATCTGATTCGCTTTTTATAAGTGATTGAGCATGATTTCTCGAAGCCATATTAACATAATAGCTCTCGCAAACAGATACAGGGCGCTGAAGCATATACGCCATAAACTCATTTTTCAGAAGATAGTCATCATCCGTATCATAATTTAATGTAGGTGTAACTTGAAAATATCTTATTAAAAAGTTAAGGGTCAATGGATCTTTACTTTTCAACATATAAAAAATACCAGAAACAGTGTCTCGGAATTCACTGTCAATAAAGTATATACCGTGCCAGCCTTCATGAGCTACAAAGGCAGTTCTCAAATCCATGGAACTGTCCTGACTTATTGAAATTACAGCTCCTTCCCCTTCAACCCATGAATTATCCTGAGCCCTTATAATTATTGAGTTTACCTCAAGGATTTCTCGTAAAAGGAGTTCCTTTTTATTTAATGGAAAATTTAAAACTCTTGCTTTTTCAAAAAATCTGGCTAAATCACAGGCTTTATAGTCATGACCATTATAGCCATGCTTTCCTTCAAGTTCTTCATCTGACAAAAGACGCCCCTTAAATCCTTTTTTTTCAACAAAAAAAGCCAGACGACGGAAGAAATCATTTTGAACTTCATAATCAGCTGTATCAAAAAAGAGAATCTTATTGAATCTATCCCATTCAAACAGCTCATAATCACGACCACGCCAATTTTCTTTTGGCCACTTCATTATCAATCCAGGATCCGTTTTTATAGGACGAACAGGAGAGTTTATATATTCAGCAGAATTATCAAGAAGGCTTATGTCAGAAGAAAGTGCAAGTGCGCTCGATACGCATTCTGAATTTTCTGTAATTTCAAAAGCTGAATACGGGGATTTTAATGACGAAAAAGGAATCTGCGTAAAAGAATTGTCTGAAGTCCGTACAGTAAATTTTTCTCCGCCGGCAGTAAAATTGATTGTTTTTTTATTTGAATTATAAAAAATCTTTAGAACAGGCATTAATGAATCTTTTGTATTGTGTGCAGAAAAACAAAGAGAAAGCCCTGAAAAATCAAGTTTTTTCTCATCTTTTATAACCACACCGCCGTTTGGAGCAAATGCATAAAGAGGAATTTCTTTTGAGTAGTCAAACCCACAGGCTGCAGGAGTCAATTCGCAGCTTAATATTTTTACGGTTGATAGACTCTTTATAAAAAAACCATCAGGAACACCATAATCCTTTGAAAAAGAATATAAAAGGGCGATTTTCTGTCGGCTGAAATCATTAAAATTTACACTGACAAGAGGTCTTTGTGAAAGTGGAAGAGAAATAGAATTAAATGAATTAAAATCATTTTTGTATAAAAAACCATACTGGTCTTGATATTCAGCAGTATTTTTTTTCACTTTTTTTACAGCAACTTGAATTAACAGGGCTGCATTCTGATTTCTGCGGTAAAAATCATAAATTTTTTCTTTTAATTCACTATTGAAATAAAAATATCTGTATGAACCGCTTTTTCCTTCATGCAATACATTTTCTGTATCAATATAGGAAGCATCAGGAAAAGCAAGCGACACTCCAGACTTTTTTGTGCAGGAAAAAAATAATGAGGAAATAAAAAATAAAACAACAACCTTTTTTAACAAGGCCATTATTTCATTACCTCGGCACCTCTACCCATAGCTGTAAGACCAGTTTTTACCAGTTCAAGGATTCCGTATGGTTCAAGAAGGCGAATTAGGCTTGCAATCTTATCTTCGCTTCCAGTTGCTTCAACAATTACAGAATTAAAGGAAACATCGACAATATGCGCACGGAAAATTTCGCATGTTTCTATTATTACAGCGCGCTGAGTTCCTTCTGCCTTTACTTTAATTAAAGCCATTTCCCGTTCGCAAGTTTCTTCTTTTTTGCAATGACTGATGGAAATAACTTCAACGAGTTTTGAAAGCTGTTTTTCTATCTGCTCCAGAACATACTCATCACCGGTTACAACAATTGTCATACGAGATTGACCTGGATTATGTGTTTCGCAGACAGTGAGGGAATCTATATTAAATCCACGACGACTGAAAAGCCCTGATACGCGACTTAAAACGCCTGATTTATTTTCTACTAAAACTGACAGTACATACTTTTCCATAAATTTCTCCTTATTCTGCATAAACACCCAGAAGTCTTATATCTTCTGCACTTAATTTTAACTCTTCCGTAAAATCCTGAATATATTTTACTGGATTTTTGACTTCCTGAGGAATAACCACATCGCTGTAAAACCAATATTTCCAAGGTTTTCCTGCAATAGGTCGCGACTCAAGACGATTCATGTTAAGTTTTGCGTTTTTAAATACACCTAGCGTGTCGTATAGAGCTCCAGCCTCATTTTTTGTAGCAAACATGAGAGTTGCTCGATTAGGCTTTTTCTCTCCAAGACTCTTAACACCTTCGCTGGTATGATTTGCGGCAATTATAACAAAGCGAGTATAATTGCTTGAATCATTTTCTATTCCCTGTTTAATTACTTTTAAACCATATATTTTTGCATTACGGGCATTTGCAATTGCCGCACAGGTAACATCATTTTTCTGGCTTACAAGTTCGGCACCTGTTGCTGTTGAAACTGTATCAACTCCCTCATATCCATTTTTCTTAATAAAATTTGAACATTGGGCAAGCCCTTGAGGATGAGAATATACGTGCTTTATACTCTCAAGAGTTGCACCCGCTGGAGCAAGAAGACTGTGCTCAATTCTGATTGTAACAGCCCCCACAATAGAGACATCCTCATAACGGGTCAAATTGTCATAGTTATTATAAATTGAACCAGCAGTTGAATTTTCAATAGGAATCATTCCATATTTTACTTTTCCATCGACAACCTGCTGAAATATTTCATCAAATGAACTGACTTCCACAGGCTCTGCTTCGCCGTCAAAATAATTTATGATTGCCTGTTCTGCATAAGCACCCTTACGGCCAGAAAAAGCACATTGATTCTTTGACGGAAGATTTATATTCTTGTGTTCTTCATGCTCCTGTTCTGCGTGAATATGTGCTACTTCCTTGCCAATTACAGGAGCAAGTGCTTCCATATCGCGCATAATTTTATCAAACTGCTGCGGATAAAGCGCCTGTGCCGCATCAGAAAGAGAGCGCTCTGGCTGACAGTGTACTTCTACAATTATTCCGTCTGCTCCAGCAGCAACGGCAGCAAGTGCCATTGGCGGAATTTTATCACGAACTCCCAAGGCGTGGCTTGGATCTACAATCACAGGTAAATGTGTTAGACTTCTTAAAACTGGAATAGAAGAAAGGTCCAGTGTATTTCGTGTAGCTGTTTCGTAAGTTCTGATACCCCGTTCGCATAAAATAACTTTATCGGTACCGCTTGAAAGAAGATATTCAGCGGACATAAGCCATTCTTGAATCGTTGCACACAACCCACGTTTTAAGATAACAGGTTTACCAAGTTTACCCAGTCTTTTTAAAAGCTCAAAGTTCTGCATATTGCGGGCACCAACCTGATAAACATCAACGCCGTTTGCTTCCATAACTGGAATATATTCTGACGCGACAATTTCCGTTACAACAGGAAGTCCATATTTTTCTCCGGCTTCTTTTAAATACTTTAAGCCTTCTTCACCAAGTCCCTGAAAAGAATATGGAGAAGTCCGGGGTTTGTAAGCTCCTCCACGAAGCATTGTCGCCCCGCTTGCAGCTACAGCGGCGGCAACATCCATCATCTGCTGCCGGCTTTCTACGGCACAAGGACCTGCAATTGAAACAAGGCGGCTTCCACCAATTCTTATTATTTGTCCGCGGTTATTAGGAATTTCTACAATGGTATTCTCAGGCTTGAATTCACGGCTTGCAAGTTTATATGGTTTTGAAATCGGTACAACTTTTGCAACACCGGGAAGGACTTCGACTTCACGTATATCCATTGCAAGACGTCCCACAGCTGCCAGAATAGTAGATTCTTCGCCTTTTACTTCGTTAATCTTAAAATTTTTAGATTTTAAAAGAGCCCTTATATTTTTCTTCTCGACTTCACTTGCATCATTTTTTAATACGATTACCATTGAATACCTTCTTATTTTGACGGATTAAAACTTACTGTTCGTAAAACATCGCCAAAGACACCAGCTGCCGTAACACCAGCTCCTGCCCCGTAACCGCGTACAGTCAATGGAATCGGCGTATATCGGGCTGTTTCAAACACAAAGGCATTTTCGCCGCCCTTTACTCCGTATAAAGGATCTGAGGCACCTACTTCAAGCATACCGACAGAAACTTTTCCGTCTCTGATTGAAGCACCCATACGAAGGACTTTATTCTCTTTTTTTAGTGCGGCCATTTTCTTTTCAAAATATGCATCAACTTCAGGAAGGCGCTTCATAAATTCATCTACTGTTCCTTCAATTGAGAACTCTTGCGGGAAAATTGAATTCATCTTTATGTCAGAAAGTTCAATTTCAAGTCCAGATTCCCGGGCGATTATAAGAGCCTTTCGTGCAACATCTGTTCCTTTTAAATCATCGCGAGGATCTGGCTCTGTATATTTTAATTCTTTAGCTTCTTTTACCGCTTCACTAAACTTTTTACCTTCATCAAGTTTTCCAAATATGTAAGACAATGAGCCAGACATAATTCCGTTAAATCCGACAAGTGAATCTCCTGATTTAAAAAGATTCTGCAAAGTATCAATAATAGGAAGACCTGCACCAACATTTGTTTCATAAAGGAATCGGACATGATTCTTATTTGCTGTTTCCCGAAGTTTTTTATAAAAATCCATACTCATTGAATTTGCACGTTTATTTGGAGTTGCAATATTCATTCCAGCATTAAGTATATCAAGATAACGCTCAGGCAAATCATAACTAGCAGTACAATCAACAAATATAGGATTAAGAGGTTTTGATTCTTTTACAAACTTCAGGATTTCATCAAGATTTGTACTTTTTCCTGAATTTTCAACAGCCCTGCGCCAATTTGACAAATCGATGCCATTTCCGTCAATAATCATTCCATTAAGTGTAGAAATACAGCAGACCTTAATATCAATATTCTGCTCTTTAAGTTTTTCTTGCTGGTCGCGAATTTGATCAAGCAATGCACCACCGATTGTTCCGGCTCCAAAAGCAAATACTTCTATTGGCTGGGTTGTATTGAAGAAGAAGCGGTGTGTTGTCTTAACGGCTATATCACCAAATTCATCTGAAATTACAGCAGAAATTGAACGCTCGCTTGACCCCTGTGCAATCGCAAGAATATTGATTGAGCGGCTTGAAAGAGCATTAAAGAATTTTCCGGCAACCCCACGGTTTTCTTTCATTCCATCACCGACAATAGAAACGATGGCACAGTTATCAATTACAGTTACAGGGTTTATTATCCCTTCTCTTATTTCAAAATTAAACTCTGCTTCAAGAGCATCCTTTACGCTTAAACTCTGACTCTGCCTTACACAAAATGAAATAGTATATTCTGAAGAAGACTGAGTGATTAAAAGCATACTTATACCGGCACGGCTTACAACTGCAAAAACACGGCTTGCAATACCAGTTCTTCCTTTCATCCCGCTTCCGCTCACAGAAACAAGGGCTGTATTTTTTAGACAGGAAATTCCGCATACAGGTCCAACTTTCTTTTCTGATTCAAAAGGTCCTTTTCCTATTCTTGTTCCCCGTGCTTTAGGATTATGAGAATTTAAACTCCAGGCTTCAATTCCTTTTGCCGCAAGCGGTGATAGAGTTTTTGGATGAAGAACTTTAGAACCAAAGAATGAAAGTTCCATTGCTTCTTCATAAGTCATATCGTCAACAAGAATTGCATCGCTGACAATGCGAGGATCAGCTGTATAAATGCCATCAACATCAGTCCAGAACTCAACTTTTTTAGAAGAGAGAGCCGCCCCTATAATTGCAGCCGAGAAATCAGAACCATTTCTTCCTAACAGCCCCATCTTTACTTCATCGTTAGAATGAGCAGACCAACCGCATACAAAACCTGGAAATAAAAGAATTTGCGCCTGATTTCCTTCTGATCCATCTCTATATGGACCTAAGGCCTGTGCTGTACGTGTATAATCAGGGTCCCCTTCTGCCTGATTACCAGTGGCAAAAAGATATTTGCGGCTGTCCAAAGTTAATACACGCTGTTTTTTTGCTAAAAGCACTGCATTTACGATAGGAACACAGCAAAGTTCACCCATTCCCATAATACGACAGTAAATTGATTTTGGGCACTCACCGAAAGTTACAAGACCAGAAAGGAGTTTTTCAAGTTCAACAAAATTATCTTCAATTTTTGCCATAACTTCCTCTGCCTTGAAATCTTTTACAGCAGAATGAAGTTCAGCACATATATTTTCATGGGTTTTTCGAATGTCTGAAGTAAAATTTTTTGCATCAACTCCACTAATACAGCCATCGATAGCGGTCTGAAGTGCATTAGAAACACCTGCCACAGCAGAAACGATAACTGAAATGCGCTCAGTCTTTGCACGCTCAATCATAATTTCTACAGAATCAAGAATTCTTTTTGCACAGCCCATTGATGTGCCACCAAATTTCAGTGTAAGCATAAAAAACCCCTATTTTTATTCAATAAAGTCAATTTTAAAAAAAGACTTCTGCCGTTTTATTATATTAAAAACCATTCATTCATACAATAATAGTGTCCGTTCCAAATACATTTAGGACACTCTGGCACCTGTGGAAGAATTTAAATATCAAAATTCTGATTTGTTATTTTATTCAGATATAAAAGATGAAGTTCTCTATAAAAAATGTTATACTTTATATAAAGGGTGAATTTGACAAGAAAAAACGAAAATTATTTTCTGAAAGTCAAAATTAATCAATAAATCAAAACACCCATGATGTTAAACATTTCAGGGCATTTTGGTATTATAAAAAGGACATCAAATAATCGTCCTTAACATAACTATAAAAGATTACAGGATAAAAAATGAAACCAACATTACTAGTACTTGCAGCCGGAATGGGCAGCCGTTA
>JAZSJM010000124.1:0-3338 GCA_045534325.1 Treponema sp.
AATCCGCTTGTCATACTATCTAAACGTGTAAACCCACATGGAATTCCAGAATATGTTCCGTGGTCATGATAATGTTTTTGAATTATTTCTGTAGTTTTTTGCACAACTTCGTGCATATCATGGATTTGAATTGTCTGCCCCATATCAGCCAAGGCAAATATCTTTTTTTCTGCTTCATCAAGAATTGAACGGCTTTCACGGGATTCATCAAATGCAGATGTTTTTATCTCTGAAGAAATTTTTATTAACGACCTTCTAGTAGCCCTGTCCAAAACAACATGGGCATAATAATCAATATTGGCGGCTGACGGTACTTCATCTGTAAGAGAAGCAATATATGCAGCTCCACCCGCTTTTTCTAATTCATTTGACTTTGAAAGTTCATTCGTAAGGGTTAATACATCTCCAGTTACACCTGAGCCAAATAATTTTACTAAAGTAGAAAAAATAATTTGATTCTGCTGAGAATAAAAATGTTCTGGATATAAAAAAGTAACAATATCACCAATTGAAGACCAATCTAACAGCAAGGCACCAAGAGTTGCCATTTCAGCTTCTAAGTTATGCGGCGGAATAGAATCTCTTAATCTTTCATCCATAATTAATTATACCCTGTACTTTTTTAAATTTGTAAAAAAAAAGCCGGAATACTCCGACTTTTTTTCATAAAACACTAAAAGCCTATTATTCAGCTTTTTCAACAGCTACTGTTTCTTCTGCAGCAACATCAGATGCTGGAGCATCCTCTTTTTTTGCTGTAACTTCTACAGCTTTATTATCAGTTGTCTGACCTTTTACAGAAATTTTAACTTCTGCGTGTGTTGATTCATAAAGATGAATAGCAGCTGTATAGTTACCGACGTTTTTAATTGTAACGCCCTGAATTTCGATACGTTTACGTTCAATATCAAATCCATGGCTGTTAAGGTAGTCAGCAACTGTCTGGCTTGTAACGGCACCATAAAGTTTTCCGTTTGCAGCAGCTGGTACTGTAAGGTCGATAAGTGTTGCTTCAAGCTTGTCTTTTGTGCTTGCAGCATCCTTACGTTTAGCTTCTTTTCGTGCTTCGATTTCTGCCTTGCGGCTTTCAAAATAAGCTACAGTTTCAGATGTATATGGAACTGCATACATGTGAGGGAAAAGAAAGTTACGAGCATAACCATTAGCAACGTTCTTAACATCTCCCATTTCACCAAGATGTTTTACATCTTCATTAAGAATTACTTTCATTTTTCAAGCTCCTCTTGATATATAAAAGACGGCGTCACCAGGAGTTGGATCGTCGTCTTTGATTAAAAAACTATTCTGCAACAAATGGAAGCAGACAGATTGCACGTGCACGTTTAATTGCAAGAGCAACTTCACGCTGATGTTTAGCACATGTACCAGTAATGCGACGTGGAAGAATCTTGCCACGTTCTGTTGTAAAGCGTTTAAGACCATCAGCATCTTTGTAATCAATCTTTGCCTTGTTAGCACAGAAACGGCAAACCTTTTTGCGGAAGAATTTTTTAGCTCCGCGTCTGCCTTTTTCCTCGCCTTCACGACCGTCTGATGCGCCCTGTGTATCTACATTAACTTTCTGTTCCAATTCGTTTGTTGTTAATTCTTCTGACATATTAGTCTCCTAAATTTTGCTTTAATTGATAAACATTAAAATGGGATATCTTCTGAGTAACCTGAATTATTACCACCAAAGGTATTTTCATCCGCTGTCGGCTGATACGAATTCTGCTGTCCAAATCCAGAGTTTGATCCCTGAGAGAAATTCGGAGTATAACCCCCAGACGATTGTGAACCGCCGTTGTCCGATCTTCCTCCAAGAAGCATTACACTGTCAGCAACAATACCAACTTTACTAAATTTCTGACCGTCTTTTTCCCAACGATCCTGTTTTAGATAACCTTCCACAGCAACCTGTTTACCCTTTGTAAGATATGGCTTAAGGTTCTCTGCTGTTTTACCCCAAATTGTTACATCGAAAAAATTAGCTTCGTCAACCCACTGTTCACCCTGTTTTCTGCTTCTATTTACGGCAATACTGATATTGGCACGTGCCTGTCCATTTGGAGTATATGCAAAATCCCGCTGATCATTTCCTAAATCACGGGTAAGTCTTCCAACCAAAACTACACGATTAATATCTGTCATAAATCCGCTCCTCCAGTTTTTTATTGCCGGCTGACAATTTATTTAAGCTAAAACCTTTTCTTAGTTCTTTTTTTCTTCTTCAAGTTTTACAAAAAGCCACTTCAAGAGGTTTTTAGTCAATTTGAACTGATTTTCGATTTCTGAAATTTTAGCAGGATTTGCACTTACAGTGAAAAGAACAAAGCGTCCTCTTTTCTGCTTGTCAATTACGTAGGTTAAATCACGATCGCCATAAGACTCTTCTTTGTCAATTGTGGCACCAAAATTTGCAAGCACTGAACGAAGACCTTCAGATGCTGCCTTAAATTTGTCTTCTTCTGTTGTGAAGACAGTCATAAGTTCATACTTTCTCATTTTTTGTATGTTCTCCTTATGGTCAAATGGAAGCCTCATACGAAGCCTCAAGGGGTTAAGTTATTTTAACTTTTTACATGAACATGGTCAATACAGATATTGACTTGCGAACTCAACATTCAAACTGTATAATTCTTGATATGAATTATTTATACAAAAAAATAAGTTTCGTACTTATCTGTCTTTTTTTTATCTTATTTTCATCGTTTGCAAGCGGAAAGAGAGATAAATTATTCAACACAATAGAAAACGGAAGCGTTAAAGAAGTAAAATCACTTCTCCGAAATAATAAAGAACTAGTAAATATTACCCGTGGAGCTGAAAAAGAAAACCTTCTAATGGCTGCATTAAGGGAAGACCGAGAACTTGAAGTTATAAAAATTCTTTTAAATTATGGAGCTGATCAGGATAAAAAAGATAAGCAGAAGAGAACCTCGCTGATGTATGCTTCAAAATACAGTTCAAAACCAGAGGTAGTAGAAAAAGTCATTAAATCAAATTCATTTTTCGGATTTACAAGAAAAAACAGGGTATTAAAACAGGATAAAAACGGAAAAAATTCCTTTGATTATGCCAGAGAAAATTCACACAGTGAAGCAATAATATCAATCCTGAATAAATATGCTCAGGAAGTTCAAAACAAGGACAACCAGCCTTCTGCAGAAACAAACGAGGAAACTACAGAACAAGAAGAAATGGTTGAATCAAATTCAGCCCTAGCTCCCCAGGAACTTCCAAAACCGTACGAACAACCCCTTCAAAGCGAAAATGCAGTTTTACCTCCGCCATCCCCTGTTAATTTAGTACCTGTTCAGGTTCTAAGTAAAGAATTT
>JAZSJM010000079.1:0-15431 GCA_045534325.1 Treponema sp.
CAACGGAATGACAAGCGTTTATGCTCATCCGTCAGAAATCCTTACAAAAAAGGGAAAAAAAATACACAGCGGAGCAATCATTGGAAAAGTCGGTACAACAGGTGCAAGTACAGGGCCTCACCTGCACTTTGAAATAAGAAAAAACGGAAATCCAACAGATCCTGGAAAACTAATAAATTTTTAAAACTACGCACTTTATTTCTATACAAAGAAATAGTGATAAAGTATAATTTTAAAGGCGAAAATGAAATTTTCACAAAAAGTTTGTCTAAAGATTATATTTTCTCTTTTTTTGATTAATTGTTTTTTTGTGTATGGCGAAACATTTCGTGTTGCAAAATTGCATGAACTGATAATTAACGATGATTATACATCAGCACCTCAGTTTTCTAGTATATTTGACGGCGTTGTCATTACACTTCCTCAGGATAAAACATTTATTACAGGAATTGAATTGAATATAAAGGTGCCTCAGATTGTTGCTTCATGGCGTGATACGGTTGCATATATTTTTTACGACAACATTTCACCCATACCTAATGCAAATACAATAGACTATTCAGGGGACAAAGTTTCCATCAATACAATTCCCGGACAGCTAAATCATACAATCTATATTCCTCTTAATGAAAAATTTAACCTTAAAAGTACACCTTATGCAAAAAAAATCGAAAACATACCTTTAATTGAAAATAAAAAAATTTTCTTCAGATTCATACTGGCAATGAAAGGTGCACCAGAATCTCTTGAATATGCACAACTTGAAATTTCGGCAAAACCCGTATTAAGTAATGAAGGATATTTTTCTTTAAATGTAAATCAGCCTTCAGGTAAAAATAACATTTACAGCGTTTATATTGATGATGAAAAACTATCAGATAAATTTTCTAATCTTGTATTAAAGGAAGGAGAGCATCACCTTTCAATTACAAGTGATTCATATCGGAATGAAGTAAGAACATTTATTGTTGAAAAGGCAAAGCATACAAAACTTTCAGTTGATTTAAGGGGAATAGAACCGATAATCAAAATAATTTCTCCTGAAAACGCAAAAGTAAGCCTTGATGGTAGATTATTATCTGACGTAAAAGAAAATCTAACCGTAAGTCAAGGTCTGCACACAGTAAAATTTACTATCGGTGATTACGAGATTATAAAAAATGTAAACGCAATAAACGGACGCACCTACACCGTAAATCTGACAGTTGACGCTACTGTAAACGAAGAAGAGTAATTTTTTGGATTTGTCAACATTATATAAAAAAAAATTAAAGATTTTTAAATAGTAAGACGATAATATAAGTGTCGGGCGTCAATTATCCCCTCCCACCCATTGAAGCCCGACTGCCTGATGGGCATAGGCCGGCAACAGCCGGCCTTTTTTTTTGCGGTAGCGGCGGGAGGCGCGCCAAAGGCGTCCGCGCAAAAAGCGCGGATGAAGCGAACAGCGGAACGCCGTACAAAGCGGCCCCGACGGGGCACCGCCCATCTTTAAACAAACTTGACTGAAACCTTATAATTCCTTATTCTATAACAATATGACTAAATTAAAAAAATCGACTTACGTGTTTGTTTTTGGTCTGTTTTTCTGCTCAATTTTTTTTGGAGCAGGCCTTGGACTTGCACTTTCAAATACAAAATTTTTAATTGACAATGAGCAGTTTACTGAATTTACCACCGCTCTTCCTACAAAACTTTTAGACATAAACGGTGAACTTATTACAGAACTTGCCTCGGAAGAAAAAAGAGAAATCATAAGCATCAGAAAACTTCCGCAGCACATGATTGATGCCCTTATTTCACGAGAGGACCGTCTTTTTTATGATCACCACGGATATTCTCTAAAGGCTCTTTTTCGTGCAGTTGTTGGAAAACTTACAGGAATGTCTTTAGGTGGCGGTTCAACGCTGACTCAGCAGATTGCAGGAACCTTATACTGCGACCGCTCTGATATGTCCTACCGAAGAAAGCTAAAGGAATTATGGTGGGCAATTCAAATGGAACGCCGCTACTCAAAAGAAGAAATATTGGAATTTTATTTAAATAAAATTTATTTTGGTGGTGGAACTTATGGTGTTAATGCCGCATCAAAATACTATTTTGGTCACGACGCCACACAGATTACACCGGCAGAAGCAGCAATCCTCGTAATTCAGCTTTCAAACCCGGCTTTCTACAATCCCTTTGAATACCCTAATCGTGCGATGGACAGACAAAAGGATGTTTTAAAAACAATGGTTTCATCAGGCTATATTACACAGGAACAGTCAGATGAAAGTTTTGAAGATTATTGGGCAAATTTTGATTATACAAGAATCTCTTCTGCGACAACATTCAGCCATGACGATAACGCACCCTGGTTTTCAGAATATGTACGCCGTGAACTTGGAAATTTAATTTACGGTACGGAAGACATTTATACTTCGGGATTTACTGTAAACACAACCTTGAACCTGAAAAATCAGGCTGTTGCACAAAATGTCATGGACCGCTGGATAAGTTATGCAAACAGAACTTTTCAGCGTGGTAATAATGCCCGTGTGGATTCTGAAATCAAACAGTGGATTCCCCTTACAGAGCTTTTAACTTTAACATTCAATATTCCAGGCCTTAAAGTAAGTCAGCAAAGAAATGAAACTACTGCAAAAGCTCAGTACATAAATGATATAAATCCCCTTGTTGATGTAATGTCCCTTATGTTTGGAATTGATTCTTTAAAACTTGGAATCGTTAACAAATCAAATCAGCAGACAAAAGTAAATGTCAGCAAGACAACAATCGAAGGTACAATGATTGCCTTGGAAAATGAAACAGGCTATATAACATCTTTGGTTGGTGGAAGCAAATTTGACAGTGAAAATCAGTTTATTCGTGCCGTGCAGGCAAAACTTCAGCCGGGGTCATCTTTTAAGCCTCTTTATTATTCAGCAGCAATTGACAGTAAGAATTTTACTCCAACGACAATCATTTCTGATACGCCGGTTGTATTCCATACCGCTGACGGAAAACCATATATTCCGCAAAATTTCCGTGGAGAATGGAAGGGTGATGTTGAATTATGGTATGCGCTTGCTCACTCAATGAATGTTCCATCCCTAAAAGTTCTTGACGGAATAGGTTTTGAAAGTGCCATAGACAGAGCAATTGCACTTTTAGGTATTCCAAAAGATGAGGTGCCAACGCGAGGATTTGTTCCTGGCTACCCTATCGGTCTGGGTGTATGTTCTGTAAAGCCTATAGAACTTGCACGTGCATATTCTGTATTTGCAAGCGGAGGAAAAGAAATCACCCCTATGGCAATCCGCTCTATAGAAGACAGAAATGGAAATATAATTAAAAATCCTGAAAAAGATGTAAGAACGGCAATGCAGTCTAAAGGTAATTCTGCACAGGTTATTTCCCCACAAACTGCTTTTGTAATGACAGAATTATTAAAGAATACAGTGCAGACAGGAACTCTGGCAAATCCGACGCAAAATGGCTCTATATTTAAATATGAAGATGCTAATGGAAAAAAATATCAGATGCCTGCCGCAGGAAAAACAGGAACAACACAAAACTGGGCTTCTGCATGGACAGCAGGATTTACACCATATTATACAGCAGTTTTCTGGTTTGGATTTGATAATCAGGGAAATTCTCTTGGACTTGATATGACAGGTTCAACCCTTGCAGGAAGAGCATGGGCTGATTATATGGGAAAAGTAAATGACGGGCTTCCATTAAAACAATTTCCTAAACCTGCAACTGGTGTAATTGAAGCAACTGTATGCTCAGTAAGCGGAGGAATTTTAACTCCTGAATGTGGAAATCACAAAGTTACTGCATGGTATCTTGAAGGAACTCAGCCAACCGAAGTTTGTACAATCCACTCAGGATTAAATCCAAGCCGCTCAATCGGTCTATATCGTCTTGAAAAAGAACTATACAAGGCAGGTTTTGCATCTGAACTCATAATCCGAGATAAAGAACTTCTATCAGTAGACTTTACAAGGAAAGCCCTTTCATCTAATGAATACGGTGTGTTTGACGCAAATCTACGTGATCCTTCTGACATGATTGATGAAAACGGTGTCGCACCGTCATACAACTACTTAATGGATTAAAAAAAAAGCCGCAGGAATTGAAAATTTCAAATCATGCGGCTTTTTCAATTAAAAACCAATCTACTTAAATACAACACGGCAGAATTTTTTCTTACCTGCGCGCAAAACAATCTCACCGTCGCAATCAAGATCTTTTGATGTAACGATGTATTTTACATCCGTAATAATTTTTCCGTTTACTGCAGCTCCATTTTGCTGAACAAGTCTGCGGGCATCTCCGTTCGAAGCTGTAAGTTTTGCAGTTGTAAAGAGAGTAAGTAAACCAATACCATTATCTAAATCTGTCTTGGAAACTTCAACAGAAGGCATCTGTGTTTTGTCACCTTCTCCGCTAAATGCTGCTTTTGCACCAGCAAGGGCTTTATCAGCCTCTTCTTTACCATGAATAATTGATGTTACCTCGTATGCAAGTCTTTCTTTTGCTTCATTAATGTTTCCCGCACAAATTGAAGAAATTTCATCAAGGGGTAAAAATGTAAAAAGCTTAAAGAACTTTTCAACATCTGGGTCAGCAACATTTCTCCAATACTGAAAAAAGTCAAAAACAGATGTTAAAGCAGGATCAAGAAAAATTGCTCCCTTTTCTGTTTTACCCATTTTTTTGCCATCAGAGCGAGTAATCAGAGGGAAAGTAAGTCCGTAAACCTGATGCTCGGCATTTAACTCAGTTGTTCCGCCAAGTTTACGACGAATCAAATCAACTCCTGCTGTAATATTCCCCCACTGATCATCACCACCAATCTGCAACACTACATTATGACGCTGATGAAGACAATAAAAATCATATGCTTGCAAAAGCTGATAATTAAACTCTATAAAAGAAAGACCTTTTTCCAAACGCTGTTTATAAGCTTCAAAGGTAAGCATTTTGTTAACAGAAAAACATGAACCAATATCTCTTAAGAAATCAATATAATTAAGGTCGGCGAGCCAATTTTTATTATTATCAGAAAAAGCAGTTTTATTATCAAATCCGATAAATTTATCAAGCTGAGTTTTTATATGTTCAACATTATCATCAATCTGCTCATACGAAATCATTTTTCGCATTTCAGTTTTACCAGACGGATCGCCAATTCTCGCTGTACCACCACCGATAAGGGCAATACCAATATGTCCTGCCTGACGAAGGTGTCGAAGTGCAAAGAAAGGTACCATGTGTCCTATATGAAGTGAAGGTCCCGTAGGATCACAGCCTACATAAAACGCAACAGGTCCTTTGTCCATCAAATCAGAAAGTCCCTTTTCATCTGTACACTGAGCAAAAAATCCGCGTGCTTTTAAATTTTCTAATGCTTGATTCATTTTTATATTTCCTTTTTTTTATAAACTTTAACATACATATTTTACTGAAAAAAACTACCCTATTCAATTACAGTTGTAAATCATCTATAATGAAGTTATGTTAAGTTATATTCACGCTTATCACGCAGGAAATTTTGCAGATATTTTAAAACATACTGTTTTTTCTTATACGCTTGAACACCTGGGGAAAAAAGACAAGCCATATACAGTGATTGATGCCCATTCTGCTGCAGGACGATACAATTTAACCGATCAAAGGATATTAAAAACTCAGGAAGCAGAAAAAGGGATTGTAGAACTTTTTAAAACTGATGAAAAAATATTAAAAGAAATTTTTGGAGATTTTTTTTATACAATTTTAAAGAACTATCTGAATAAAAAAATATATCCGGGAAGTCCTGAAATTTCACGTTGCTATTTACGTAAATGTGATACTCTGCTGCTGAATGAATTACATCCAAAAGTAATAGAAGAACTAAAAGAAAATATAAGGAAACCTCTTTTAGTAGAAAAAACTGATGAACCAAGTATTTATATTAAAAATGAGGATGCTTCAAAATTTTTAAATGAGAGCATTCCGCCAAAAATTAAGCGCGGTTGTATAATTATCGATCCAAGCTACGAAGATAAAAACGAATACGAAGATACGGCACGGATGGTGATTAACTCACTAAAAAAATGGTCAACTCCAACCTATCTTATATGGTATCCACTGTTAGTTCACCGCGAAGACGAAATCGAATCTATGAAAAAAATCATTTATGATTTTGTTGATATAAGAAAATTTGGAGATGAAGAAAAATGTTATTTTTTTGAAATAAAAATAAAAGACCCGTCTCAAATGACAGGTCTTGCAAAAATGTATGGGAGCGGAATGATTGTGATTAATCCTCCTTATGGATTAAAAGAAAAAATGAATCAAACAATCCCGCTAATTGAAAAAGCTTTATGCACAAACTAGCCGCATATTTAATGAATCATAAAATACGCAGCAACTTTGATTATCTAAACCACCAGCGTGCACCTGTTGCAAACGGAAAACACAATGGCCTTATCATAAAACTCCAGTCACCGTTATCCTTTTCTAAGCCAAGATATGGATTCCAGCAAAGTTGCCAATACAGTTCAAGTTCTCTATGATCTAACAAAAACCAGTCAATACCTGCTCCAATACGAGCTCCTGTACCAATCGAAAAATCATTGAACCCAAGTCCAGCACTTATACCCCAAAATCCAAACCAACTTACATTTCCGTCAATTTTTTCATTTAAAAACCAATTATCTGCAGTTGCAACCATTGTAGAGTCAAAAGGCCATAAATTTACAGAAAAACACCATGGATTTTCGTCAGAACGGAAAGAACCATTTGTGAAAGTGCGCAAATATGGTTTATAAAAAAGTTCACTTTCAAAACCTATTTCAGCACCAACAGCAAAATCAGCAAAAACTGCACTAACACTCAATACCGAAAGGAGTGCCATAAATAATAATTTCTTTTTCATAAAAAAATACTACCATTTTAATTAATTTTTTCAAACAGTTTCGGTAAAAATTAAACCTGATTTACCGTCAGATGTAACTTTTACGATGGAATTTTCTCCAAATTTTCCAGCAAGTAATTCTTTCGCTAATGGGTTTTCAACGTAATTCTGCACCGCCCGTTTTACAGGTCTAGCTCCGAAATTTGGGTCATAGCCTGCAGTACATAAAAAATCAACTGCATTCTTATCAAATTCAAGTTTTATGTGCCGATCTTCTAGACGTTTAGCAACACGCTCAAGCTGATTGATGACAATTCCGCTGATTACATCCTTTGACAAGCGATTAAACGTTACAATTTCATCTATTCGATTTAAGAACTCCGGTCTGAAAGTAGATTTTAGAAGTGAATCTATATCGTTTTTTATTTCAGAAAGATTTTTTCCATTCTCTCCCGCATTCAGTATCAAATCACTTCCAAGATTACTTGTCATTATTATAATAGTATTTTTAAAATCAACGACTCGACCCTGTCCATCTGTTAAACGACCATCATCAAGAACCTGAAGCAAAACATTAAATACATCAGGATGTGCTTTTTCAACTTCATCAAAAAGAATTACAGAATAAGGTCTTCGCCTTACAGCCTCTGTAAGTTGTCCTCCCTCATCATAACCCACATATCCTGGAGGAGCACCAATAAGTCTTGATACACTGAATTTTTCCATATACTCGGACATATCGATTCTGGTAAGTGATTTTTCATCATTAAACAAAAAATCAGCCAGGGTTTTTGCAAGTTCTGTTTTACCAACTCCTGTTGGACCAATAAACATAAAACTTCCCAAAGGCTTGTTCGGATCGTTTAATCCAGCTTTATTACGGCGGATTGCGTCGCTTACTACAGTTACGGCTTCATTCTGCCCGATAACCCTTTTATGCAGAACATTTTCAAGTTCTACATATTTTTGTCTTTCGCTTGACATCATCTTGCTGACAGGAATTCCTGTCCAGACACTTACGACACGAGCAATATCTTCTTCAGTAACTTCCTGTTTTAAAAGTGAATTATTTTCTTTATTTACCCTCTCTTTATCCCTTTCTTCACTTTCCTGCAACTGTTTCATTAAAGAAGGAATAAGTGAATATTTTAATTCAGCAGCTTTTTCAAGGTTTCCTTCGCGTGTAAATTTTTCTTCCTCAAATTTAGCATTTTCCAGCTGTTCCTTTAATTTTCTTGAGCTGTTGATTTGATTCTTTTCATTCTGCCACTCAAGTTTCATTACATCTCGTTTATTTGTTATTTCTGCCAATTCTTTTTCGAGTTTTTCAAGACGCTCAAGACTTGCCCTATCATCTTCTTTTGACAAAGACTGCTTTTCGATTTGAAGCTGTAATATCTTACGTTCAAGCTGATCCAGAGCTTCAGGTTCGCTTTCGATTTCCATTTTAATACGGCTTGCAGCCTCATCAACCAGATCTATTGCCTTATCAGGTAAAAAACGGCTGGTAATGTAACGGTTACTTAATTCAGCGGCAGCAACAAGTGCTTCATCATTAATTTTTACACCATGATGAATTTCATACTTATCTCTTAATCCCCGCAATATTGCAATAGTATCTTCTACATTAGGCTCAGCACAGTAAACCTGCTGAAAACGTCGTTCCAATGCACTGTCTTTTTCTATATATTTTCGATATTCATTTAAAGTCGTTGCTCCAATCACATGCAATTCACCTCTGCTTAATGCAGGTTTTAAGAGGTTAGATGCGTCCATACTTCCTTCCCCTGCCCCGGCACCAACTATCGTATGTAATTCGTCTATGAATAAAATAATTTGACCTTCACTTTTTGAAACTTCAGTAATTACAGCCTTTAGTCTTTCTTCAAATTCACCGCGAAATTTTGCTCCTGCAACAAGGCTTCCCATATCCAAACTCAAAAGTCGCTTGTTTTTAAGGCTTTCTGGAACATCGCCACCAGCTATACGACGAGCAAGACCTTCAACTATTGCAGTTTTTCCAACCCCAGGTTCTCCAATTAGCACAGGATTATTTTTTGTTCGGCGGACAAGAACCTGCATCACTCGTCTTATCTCTTCATCTCGTCCTATAACTGGATCTATTTTATCTTGTCTGGCTCTTGCTGTTAAATCCACACAATATTTTTCGAGAGAACGCATTTTGCTTTCAGGATCCTGAGAATCAACACTTTGATTTCCCCTGACAGATTTCAGACTTTCAAGGACACTTTGTCTGTTAATTCCAAAAGACTGTAAGAGTCTACCACATTCATCATCGCTTTCACACATTGCCAGAAGAATATGTTCAACAGAAAGGTATTGATCCTTAAAATCAGCCATATATTTTTCTGACTTTGCCAATACTCTCTGTGCTGAGGAAGAAAGAGTAAGCTGATAATTACCAGAAACTTTTGTTCCGTTTTTTATAAGGGAATCAATTTTTTCTGACAAGTTTGCAATATCAACGCCAATACGCTCAATAACAGGCTTAACAAGACCGTCTTTTTGCTCAATTAATGCCTTAAGAATATGCTCGTTTAATATTTGAGGATTATCATTATTTTGCGCAAGAGAGCTTGCTTCCTGCAAAGCCTCCTGAACTTTTATCGTATACTTATCATAATTCATACTATCACCTCGTTTTTTTATCAAAAACTCTTTATATCTTTTAAAATATTAACTTTTTGAGAAAAAGGCAAAAAAAACGGTCAGAAAATTATTTCTGACCGTTTAAACAAAAATCTTTATACTTTATTCTTCACTTTTGTCAATAGTTCCATACTCACATACAGCGTCTAAAACATTCGCATGCTCAAGCATTTCAAGATTTTTACCAACCTTTTTAAAAACCTTTATTTCACCAAAACCTGTTCCACCACCTAAAACTTTCAGGAGTTTACGATCTCCCTGAGGAACTTCATAATCACGAACGAACATTTCTGAAGTTTTACAGAAAATATCTAAATCTATTACCAGGCGTTTTTTATGAATACTTACAGTCCAATGAAGTTTTTCGCCATCAGCATCAGGCGGCATCTCTGACCAATTATGAATTTCAACATACTTATCAAAAAAACTGTTTCCGCTTAAAGCGACTTTATGACCTTCTATATCAACAAAAATGCTTAATCTTTTTTCAAATTCACCTTCAACCGCAAAACAGGATTTTGTAAGAGGTTTACCTGTAATAACACTAGTTAAATTTGCTGATGACAGATGAAACAACGGATTTGCCATCTGCTCTCCCCAAGACTTATCAATATAACCAGAGGAACTTCTTGGTACAACCGAAAATTCCTGTCCATCAATCTGAACAATTCCTGCAAAAACAGTCTTAGCTCCACCAGGCATCCAGAAAGTTGTTTTATTGTTGCACATCGGCCCCACTTCAATATTTTTTTCAAAGTGAAGATTCCATCGCATCATACCAGGTGAACAGAGCATTTCAGGATGCTCCCTTAAATCTTTTGGATTAACCTCAACCTCACCACAAATTAAATCACGGCCAAATGTACAGTTATCGACCTTGATTGCGGCTTCCGCCTTAACAAAAGTCAGCGAAGAAGATGAACAGAATTTATTTAACTGTTTGCCACCATTACCGTACATGCCAGCCTTAACAAGAGCATAGCTTGGCAGTAAATTTACTTCCTGTGATACGCTTTGAGCACTAACTGTCCCCGCTAATGCGTATTGCAAATCTGTCTCTTTAATTTTTAGTTGCGATTTTTGAGATAAAACAGGTTCTTTAGGTGAAAGGAGAGGATTTACATAAAAAAGTTCTATAAAAAAAGTACGTTGTTCGCCATTTGATTTATTTATACCTGTAAAAATATAGCGCCATCTTTCAAACCCATTTCGGCGCAACTTACCTTTAAGCAAATAATTATCGTATCGACTATATTTCTTTGATGACGACATTAAAAATAACCCACCTTTATGAAAAAATCTCTTCTGTTATATTTTCGGCTTTAAAGAGGGTTTAGTTAATGCTTATTTAAACATCTTTTTTAACGTTTTATCAAAATCTTCTCTTTCCTGAGGAAAATTATCATCAAGATATTCAAAACAATCTACTGCAGCTTTCTGAACATGTTCATACCAGATCTTATACAGTTCTGGTTCAAAATTATCACTTGGATAAGGAGCACCCTGAATATCCGAAACAAGTTGTCTCATCATCTTTATGCATATTTCAAATTTCTTGTTCATAAATTACTGCTCCTTAATCTTAAAATTATATTTAAATTATAATGGTAAAATAATTTTTTTTCCACTTTTTGTACAGTTATCACAGCCAATTATAACATGATTTTTACACTGCTTAGAGAAATCAGAGAGTTTTTTTAGAGTGTTTTCAAACTCTTCAGGTGTGCAATTCAGGAGTTCAAGAAGTTTATTTTCTCTATCTACAGCCGTTATACCATACAATGTACGGAGCAATTCAATATTTCCTATTGAACGAGGTGTTTTGGGAACAACAAATTGAGAATATGTTCCCATAACAGCTTTTTCAACTTCATCTTCTGTAAACTTTTGTTTTGCAGCTTCTTCTATTCCTTTTAGAAACACATCTATGGATTTTTGAGGAGAAGGATCTCTGTAAGTAGCAAATAAAACATTTCCGCTTACAGAGTCAATATCACAAAAAGCCCCGTATGCACCGCCAATTGTCCTGATTTTTTCCCATAGAGAATTGTTTGAAAGCCAGTGACTAACTACTTCAAGAATAGCATTCCCTTTTTTTCCATAGGGAATCGCAGAAAACTCAGCACCTGCATATCCCACAGAACCAGGAATAACAAAAACCTCTTTTTCACTTAATTTTTTTTCTCCCTCTATCTTAACGAGTTCAAAAAGTTTATTTAAGTTCATCTCTTTTTTAGGTTTTATTTTTGAAAGTTTAATTTTACTTACAAATTCCTGAATCAAAGATGATGATTTTTTTATTGTCTGCTCTTCTGCGGTAATATGAACGAAACCTCCGCTTAACTTTATCTCACGTAAAATGCGATTAAAATTCTGAGAAATAAGCTTTGGATCTAGTTCACTGATTTTATGGAGAGCATACATTTGTGTAATTCCATTCCATATTTCATCAACCGCAGAAACTCTTGAGCTTGTTTTTAGGGAGCGTAACATTGCATATTGATGTCCTGCCGGCACGATACTTGAATCAAAATCATTTCTTGATTCAAAAACAATATCTTTTATACGCTTCAAATCACTAAAATCAACAAAATTAATATTATCAGCTAAAAGATTAAGTCCATTTTCTAATTCTTCATCAAGAACCCGAAGTTTAAAAATTAAATAATCTCTTCCTATAAAATCATAAGTTTTGATGAAATCCTCATTATTTTTAGTTATACCTACATCATTTGTAAGAAGAGAAGCTCCAATACCGCCTGTATGAATTGCTGTTTCACTGGCTGCCTGGCTCCAGTCAAGTTTGCCCCATCCACAGTCAGTTACAGTATCTGCTAGAAGAGGAAGATATGGATAATCTTCAATATTCACTAAATCAACAGGATAGCCTACATCAATGTAAGTAACTCCATTTGTATTTTCGGAGGAAACAAAATAATCAATTTTAGAATTATCAAAAGATTTTAGAGTTTTTATTTTTAACTCATAAGAATCAGATACTCTCTTGCCTTTTTTCAGGAAATCTTTTGGTGACAGGTGGGGCAATAACGATGCATCGTCTTTTTTCTGCTGAAAAAGTTTTAATTTTTCATTTTGTTTTTTTATTTTTTCTATACTAGTCTCTGCTAAGATTGAATTGAGAAGTTTTTTTTCTTCTCTTTCCCGTAACAGTGAATAAGACTTTGACGGAGAAATTTCACTTACAATATAAGTATTATTATCTAGAAAATATTTTTTTATTAATTTTTCCAGATATCCTTTTTTGGATTTTATATTATCGCGGACTTCGTCCAATACACTTCGTAATCTGAAACTTTTTTCAATATCATATCCATAAAGCCATGCATTTACAGGTGCATTCATTATGGAAAGGGCATAGGGACCACGACTTCTTCTGATTTCACGGTGAGAAAAATTCAACGTCATCAAAGTTGAATCAATATCATTCTGATGAATTCCATTTTTTACGATATCAGTCAAAGTATCAAATACTGTTTTAACGACTTTCTGCGTATCTGTTTTTTTAACTCCACGCAATCCGACAGTAAACAGAGTATTATACAAAGCATCCAAACCAATTCCTGGGGCAGTATCCTCTCCTAATTCGCAGTCAATCAAACTTTTTTGCAGCGGTGAACCATCATGATTTAATAAAATTCCTGTCAAAAATATTTTTTCCATTGCAGAAAATGCATCTTTAGACGGACCCATATTCCAGGTTACATAAACTGTGTTTCCCTTTTGTTTTTCTTCACCTCCTGGTCCTTCAGCATGAACAAAAAGAGGTTCGCTAACTTTATGAGGAGAAACTAATTTTATGTGATTTTTAATTATTTCCTTTTTTACAGTCAGAGGAAGTTCTGTATCTGTATAATTTTTTTCTAATTTATCTAAAAAATTTTTTTGAATAAAATCCAGCTGCTTTGAAGTTGAGATATTACCATATAAAAAAACAAAACAATTTTCAGGTCTGTACCACTTTTTGTGAAATTCAAGATACTCATCATAGCTTAGGGTTGGAATTTTAAGCGGATCACCTCCAGAATCTTCACTATACACACTGCCCTTTAATAAATTTCTAGAAGGAACATCCATCGCAACTGATTCAAAGGATGAATAACTCCCTTTCATTTCATTATAAACAACTCCCTGTATTGAAGGATTTCCTTCTTCATCAATTTCAAGACGGTGAGCTTCCTGTAAAAAAATCTCAGGTGAAAGAAGTGGAAAAAAAACAGCATCCCCGTAAACACTCATTAAATTAAAATAATCTGCCTCAACAATTGAACTTGCCGGAAAACAGGTTTTATCCCCATAAGTTGCTGCATTTAAATATGTTTTAACACTTTGATTTGAAAGCTGTGTAAAAGGATCCTTTAATGGATATTTTTCAGATCCGCATAAAACAGAATGTTCCATAATATGGGCAGCACCGTTTCCTTTAGGATTAGGTGTTCTAAAAGAAAAAGAAAATAAATTTTCGGTTTCATCATTATACAGATGAAGAACTTCTAAACCTGTTTTTTTGTGAAGTAAGTGAATTGCTGTTGAATGATAATCTTTTAATTCAAAAACATTAACAACATTAAAACCTTTATAATCTTCACCAATTTTAAATAAATCAATATTTTTAGACATAAACTTCGTCATCCCTTCCCTTTATAATCAATTTACCTTCCTCCCACGCACGTCTCATATAAGCAAAAAACAGCGAAGTAGCCTTTTCCACATCCGCCTTTCTCATAGGAATACGTCTATCTTCCTCATCAAGAATCATTGTGCGCCGGTTTGAAGAAACATTCTGCAGTATTTTATTTCTAAATTCGTCAGTTTTTGAATGAATTAAAAATGCAATCTCACAATCTTCCATTGTCTGTAATTTATTTTGAATAAAACGGTTATCAGCGTTAACAATATCTTCAATCGTAAATAAACGCTCGCGCAAATCCTCACCCAATTCAGGATCTGTTGTGGAAAGTCTTTTAAGAATTTTCTCTTCCTCAGAGCTATCCATCTGTTTTAAAATGTGTGCAAGAATATTTTTTCCGTCAATCGATTCAGAATTGCTTGTTACTATTTTATTAAGTTTATCCTGCATAACTTCATCAATTTTAGCTACAATCTCAGGACTCATATCTTTTAGTTTTGCAAGACGAAGTATAACTTCTTTTTTTTCGTCGTCTTTTAACTCCTGAATATAGGCTGCAGCCTTTTTAGGAGGAAGATGTGAACATACAAGCGCACGTACAGGAGCAGTTTCGTCTTTCAGCAATACTTTTATCTTTTCCGGATCTGCCTCTGATAAATATTCAAAAGGTTTGCCATTTTTAAAAGGAACAGCCTTATCCAGCAATTCGCCTGCTTTTTGAGGTCCAAATGCCTTTTCAAGAATATTTCTTGCGGTGTTAACTCCACCATCTTCTCTTGCACGAGCTGTTAATGATTTAAATTCTTCAAGAATAATTTTTGCTTCATCTTCTGGTATAGAGCGGATAGTTGCAAGCTCTGGAATAATTTTTTCAGTTTGTTCGCTAGAAAGATGGGGAATTATTTTTGCAGCCTCATCCACTCCAATCAACATTAAAAATTTTGCAACACGACGGTACACGCTGTCATTTTCAGCGTCCGTTACATTTTTTGCAGGAACTTTTAAAAGTGCACCCTCATTAAAAGCTTTCTGAACAATATTATTTTCTGATTTATCTACATCGTTTAAAACTTTTTTAGCAACAGATTGAGCAGATGAAACTTTTGATTCATCTTGATTTTTTAAATATGCATTTTTAGAAAAGTCTGTTAACTTCATAATTGTAATTATAGCAAAGATATAAAAATCGATAAACTGTTTTTTTTGTACGCAATTATTAAT
>JAZSJM010000089.1:0-2819 GCA_045534325.1 Treponema sp.
AGTAATTCTGACCCTAAAAACGCAAACGAAAATGATAATTTCTTTGATGATTTGTATTCTCATTTTGAAATAGAAAGAGTATCTGCTTCACGAATGATAAATTCAAACGCAAAAAAACGCGGTGCAATTAAAGAGCTGCTAATCAGCAATATCGCGTCAGTTTTCTAGGAGCAAAAAATGGAAAAGAATTTTGATTTGTTTATTTCGCAACTCAGCGAAACAAACGCTACTCTCGATTATTTTACAGATTTTGGAAAAGTAATCCATAATACAAATAAAATCGCAATCAAACTCAATCAATTAAATTATTTGATTGGAAAAGAAGATTTACGAAAAGCCATAAAAGAACTTTACGATGAAAATCCAAAAGTTTTTGAAGTCTTAGATATTCTTCTTGCGGTAAGAACAAAAGACAAAAAGAAAACACTCAATGCAAACGGTGAATTTGTTCTTCTCGAAAGTTATTTTACTTCTTTGCAAGGAGTAATTGACTATATCGAACAGACAGGACTTGCAGAAGTTTTCAAGAACAAAAATGTTACAAATCTTGTAGATTATGTTTTCGGCGTGGAAGTTGGTCTTGATACAAATGCCCGCAAAAATCGTGGCGGTGAAAACATGGCAAAAGCCGTTGCCTTAAAATTCAAAGGTGCAGATATTCCATATCGGTCAGAAGTAAACAGTACAGAATTTGAAGAAATAAAATCGCTTGGTCAGGATTTAAAAAGATTTGATTTTGTAATTCAGACAAAAAGGAAAACTTATTTAATTGAAACAAACTTTTACAACGGTGGTGGTTCAAAACTAAATGAAGTTGCAAGAGCTTATACAGATATTGCTCCGAAAATCAATCAGTACGAAAAATTTGAATTCGTTTGGATAACTGACGGACAAGGCTGGCTCTCAGCAAAAAATAAGCTCGGCGAGGCTTACTCTCTTATTCCAAGTATTTACAATCTTGCCAATTTGGACGAGTTTCTTTCAAAAGTAAAATCTGAATTGTAATGTCAATAAAAGCTTGGTATCGCTCTGAAAATAAAGATTTTACTCTCGCAAAAGGGGATTGTTTGGAATTGCTTCCAAATATCAACTTTCAGTTTGATATGATTTTCGCTGATCCACCGTATTTTCTTTCAAATGGTGGCATTTCCGTTCAAAGTGGAAAACAAGTATCTGTAAATAAAGGCAACTGGGACAAATCACAGGGATTTGAAAAAGACAACGAATTTAATTATAAATGGCTTTCTCTTTGTCGTGATAAATTAAAGGAAAATGGTACAATTTGGATTTCAGGTACTTATCACAATATTTTCTCTGTAGCACAAATGCTCAATGAACTG
The DNA here is from genome assembly GCA_045534325.1 of Treponema sp. Lineage (GTDB taxonomy): Bacteria > Spirochaetota > Spirochaetia > Treponematales > Treponemataceae > Treponema_D. The sequence continues at coordinate 1,341 of JAZSJM010000089.1, forward strand.
GATTTTCGTATTTTAAACTGCATCACATGGGCAAAAACAAATCCACCACCAAATCTTTCGTGTAAATTTTTCACACATTCAACAGAATTTATTCTTTGGGCAAGAAAAAATAAGAAAGTATCTCATTATTACAATTACGAATTAATGAAAGAAATTAATGGTGGCACGCAAATGCGAGATTTATGGACTTTACCAGCAATTGCAAAATGGGAAAAAAGTTGTGGTAAGCATCCGACGCAAAAGCCGCTTCCGCTTCTTGCTCGTATAATTCTTGCTTCAACAAAAGAAAATGATTGGATACTGGATCCCTTTACGGGATCCAGTACAACAGGTATTGCGTCGAGCTTGCTAAATCGTAGATTTTTAGGATTAGATAAGGAAGACGAATTTTTGAAGATTTCAAAAAATCGTCGGGAAGAAATTAACGATATAAAAACAAGGTTTGAGTATCGTGAAAAAATAATAAAATATTCGGATAAACCTTTGAAAGGAATATTGGAAGTTCATGAAGAAACTCCGTATTTTGGAATAGATTTACCGATTGAGTAAACAAGGCATAACAAAGCTTCAAAGCCGACAAACCGGTCAAGCCGGTTTGCGGTTTAAGCAATTGTTATGTGGACGCCCGCACTGGGGCGCTTTATATAGAAAATTTTACATCTTTTAAACACAAATTCAACTTTTTGTGATATAATTCTCGTTTGATGGAGGTGTTTTATGTATGCAATGCCGACGACTAAACAGGAAGTTATTCAATATCTCGATGAAATGAATGAAGAAAATACTGTCCGTGTGCTTTTGTTTGTAAAGGCTTTGGCGGCTAAGAAAAAATCTCCGTACGGAAAATTCAGGACGGCAGAAGAATACGCAAACGCCCAGAAACTTTGGAGCGATTTTGAGTCTTTGTGCCAGCCTTCAAGTCTACCTGAGAACTACGATTATAGAAAAGATATGCATGAGGCTCACTGGAGAAAGTATGAAAGTCTTAGTTGACACGAACATCCTGCTTGACTGTCTTTTGCAACGCCCGAATCTCTACGAAAGTTCAAAGCTAGTGGTTCAGCATTGCCTGTTTACAGTGCAGGGGTATATTGCGGCACATGCCTTTTCCGATATGTTCTATGTTCTCCACGAGAGGGAACACAGGTCTTTGGAGTATTGCCGGAATACATTCATAAAGCTGTGCCAGACTTTTGAAATCTCGAATGTGGACAAACAGCGGATTATCGATGCTTCAAATAATCTGAAATTCAATGACTTTGAGGATGTCTTGCAGGATTCTTGTGCAGTCTACTCCGATGTTGACTACATAATCACAAGGAATGTCGATGATTTTAAGAATTCTTCCGTTCCGATTCTGCGACCGGAGGAATTCATCAATATGATTAAAGAACGGTAGAATGATAAAAGATTTTTCAACGCATCCTATTGACATAACTTCTCCACTTGTGCCAAAATTCACAGCACACAGCACACAGC
>JAZSJM010000219.1:0-4506 GCA_045534325.1 Treponema sp.
CAATAGACTTGAACAATCTTATTGTACACTTTCGAGGAAAGCTTTTTTTGCTATAAGCTTTATTCACTCAGCCGCATACCAGGTTGTTGCGTGTGCGCCTGCAAGCATGCGCACCGGCTCGCGAGCCGTAAATGTAAAGACCGGACATTCGACGCTTTTGGAAATGAAAGACGTAAAGTACAACATGGACTTAAGCGACAGCCTTTTTACGGTAAGTGCGATTGAACGGGGAAATATCCGCTGATGACTAGAATTAGATTTTTACTGCTTTTTCATTTTTCGGTTTTCATATTTTCGTTTTTTGCACAAGAACAGCAGTTCTCCGGCAGTTTTTCAACCCTGTCGGGAGTGGCTCTTCCATACACTGATAATTCAGGGGATTTTGTGCTGGGTGAGGCAAAGGCTGAGTGTGAATTTACTGCCTATTCGGAAGAAAGTTCCCTCTTTGTAAATGGTTTTGTGCTTTAAGATGCGCTCAAAAATCATTCAGATGCCATGGATTTTGTCAGCGGAAAAGAAAATTCCGGTTTTTCCCTAAAAGAAGCATGGTTTGACTATACTGCCGACTTTTGGGCGGTCAGAATTGGAAGGCAAATAGGGGCATGGGGAAAAGCAGACGGTCTGTCTGTTACAGATGTGCTTTGTCTTCAGGACCAGACCAGGTTTGCGGCAAGCACTTACGCAGAGAGCCGGCTGGGAATCAATGCTGCACGATTTTCCATTAAAACTGACAGCTGTTCCTTTGACGCATATTTCATTCCTTTCTTTACGCCGTCCGCCATTCCTTTGAGCGAGGAAAGTCCTCTCAAAAAAGCAGTTTTTGGCGACACTGTGTTCACTAAGGACAATATAACCCTTCCTGAAGTTACGATTAAAAACTGCGAGTATGGGGCAAAATTAAGTTCATATTGGACTCTCTTGGATTTGTCACTTTACGCTTTCTATGGTTTTGATGATGAACCCCTCATTTCTTATTCTCTTTCGGAAGATGATTCGGTTATTTTTTCAGGTGAATACAAAAAAATGCTTATGGTTGGTTTAGATACAGCGATTCCCATTGGAGGTACTGTCATTCGTATGGAAGGTGCTTTTTTTCCTGAGCGGAAATTTGGCGTAAGTTCACAAAATCAAATCGAAGCCCTCTTTCAGGGAAAAGACGGTAAAAAAAATGTAGAACTGAAGCAATTCAAGGCTCTTGCAGGAATTGACTGGATGCCTTCTTCATGGACAATTACAGCACAGTATTATGCTGATGCAGTTTTTGGCAAAGTCAAAATGCTTGAGAGAAAAGGATATGAGCATTGCACGACACTTTCCGTATCACGATCATTTTTCAGCGAAACTCTTGAAATTTCTGTGAACGCCATTCTCTCTCTGAATGATTTTGACAGCGTGATTAAGGGAAACGCGGAATATAAGTTAAGTGACGAGATTACGCTCAGTGTCGAAGGGGATTTTTTCAATAAGGGAAAAGACGGTAAAGAGGGCACTTATGGAAAATTCAAGGAATTGAGCTGCCTTATTCTCGGCGGAAAATACAGTTTTTAATGGGGAATCTTCATCGTAATTGAAGAATCACTTTTATTTTGATACAATAAATAAGGTTGCTTTATATCAGCTTGACTTTAATTTTTAGGAGCAAACTGTATAATTCAGCCTTATTTTTATTTACGGAAAAAATTAAATCAGGATAAATAAAATGGCAGAAGAACTTGAATCAAATGTTGATAAAATACTTGCTGAGGCGGTACATAAATCAAACGAAATAGAAAAAGATATTGTAGTAAATCCAAAAAAATACAGGGTTTTAACAGGTGACAGACCTACAGGCCGTCTTCATATAGGTCATTATTTCGGCTCGTTAAAAAATCGCGTTCGACTTTCAAATCTCGGTGTTCCAACAATGATTTTAATCGCTGATTATCAGGTTTTAACGGATCACGATGCTTTTGATAAAATAAGTGAAAATACAAAACAGCTTGTAATCGATTATCTTGCCGCAGGAATTGAACCAGGTGAAAATGTTTGTATCTATCCTCATTCTCATGTTCCTGAAGCAAATCAGCTTATGGTGCCTTTTTTGACTCTTGTTTCCAGCGCCGAATTGGATCGAAATCCTACTGTAAAAGATGAAATCATAAAATCAGGTATGAAAAGCGTAAATGCGGGAATGTTAACCTATCCTGTGCATCAGGCTGTTGATATTCTGTTTTGTAAAGGAAATGTAGTTCCAGTGGGAAAGGATCAGCTTCCGCACTTGGAAGTAGCAAGATTAATTGCAAAGCGTTTTAATAAAAAATTTTGTCCGCAAAATCCTATTTTTCCTGAGCCTCATGCTCTTCTTTCAAAGACTCCTATGATTAAAGGTCTTGACGGTTCAGCTAAGATGTCAAAATCTCTTGGAAACACAATCATGCTTAGTGCAACAGAAGATGAAACTGCTAAGCTGATAAAAAAAGCAAAAACTGACCAGGAGCGACATATTTCCTACGATGTTGTAAATCGTCCTGAAGTTGCAAATTTATTGCAGATAATTTCTCTTTGTACTGGGGAAGAACCGGAGGCTATTGCTGCTAGAATCGGTGATGGTGGCGGAGGAATGCTGAAATCAACTTTAACAGAAGCATTGAATGAGGAACTTCGTCCGTTACGTACTAAACGCCTGGAACTTGAAAAAAACATGGATTATGTCCGCAAAGTGCTTAATGATGGTGTCGAAAAAGCACGTGAAATTGCTGCTCAAACTCTTAAGGAAGTTCGTACGGCAATGAATATGGATATATAGCATTTTTCTTAGGGAGATAACTTATTCGTGCCAGCAATAAACGAAGTCGATGGCGATAAAATATATATACATGGTTCTCGAGTTCATAACCTGAAAAATATATCGGTTCAGATTCCTCGTCATAAGTTAGTAGTAATTTCAGGATTATCAGGGTCAGGAAAATCTTCTCTTGCTTTTGATACGTTGTTTGCAGAAGGTCAGAGAAGATATATGGAATCTCTTTCCTCATACGCAAGGCAATTTTTAGGAACCATGGATAAGCCGGATGTGGATCAGATTGAAGGTCTTTCTCCTGCAATTTCTATTGAACAAAAAACAACTCATAATAATCCTCGATCCACTGTTGGCACTGTTACAGAAATATACGATTATTACCGTCTCTTATTTGCCCGTACGGGACATGCCCATTGTCCTGAGTGTGGCAGGGAAATAAAAGAGCAGTCAACAGATCAAATTATCAATTCAATTATGGATTGGGGAGAAGGAACTAAAATAACTCTTTTATCTCCCGTCATTCGAGGAAAAAAAGGTGAGCATCAGAAAATAATCGAAGATGCAAAAAAATCTGGTTTTATCCGAGCACGAATTGATGGTTTAACAGTTGAATTTGATGATTCAATTAAACTTGATAAACAGAAAAAACATACGATTGAAATAGTTGTAGACCGGATTGTCATAAAAAGTGAAAGTCGAAAACGTCTTGCAGAATCTGTCGAAGCTTCTTTGCAACTTTCCAGTGGAATTTTAATAGTTTTAAAGAGAGTTGATGATTCAAGTGAAAAAGGCTGGCATGAGGAAGAAGTTTTTTTCTCTCAAAAGAATGCCTGTCCTGATTGTGGAATTTCTATTCCTGATTTGCAACCTCGGCTTTTTTCTTTTAATAATCCTTTTGGTGCCTGTCCTGAATGTACTGGTATTGGTGAAAAAATGGAATGGGACGAAAAGAAAATACTTCCAGATTCATCTTTAAGTTTTAATGAAGGTGCTTTTCCTTTTTTTAACCCATCTAGTGAATGGAATCAGAGTATGTTTGAGGCTGTTGCTGCTGCCAATGGTTTTACTCTTGATACTCCTGTCTGTAAACTTACCCCTGAACAATTTAGTATTTTGATGTACGGGGATTTGACAAAAAATATTCACTGGATTTACAAAAAGCAAAGCGGTGAAGGATATTCTGAATATAACAGACCCTGGCCAGGTGTTTTGAATGAAATGAAAAGACGTCATAACGAAGCCTGGGGAGAAGCACAGAGAGTTCGGATTGAAGAAAGATTTATGTCTGTAAGTGAATGTTCTTCATGTCACGGTAAAAGATTAAGAAAAGAAGCACTTGGGGTTACTGTAGGTGGTAAAAATATAATTGATCTTTGTGATTTAAGTGTTGCAGAAAGCATTTCCTTTTTTGAGAATCTTCACTTGACCCAAACGGAGCAATCAATTGCTCATCAGGTACTAAAAGAAATAAATGCACGTTTATCATTCTTAAAGAATGTGGGACTTGATTATTTAACTCTTTCCCGTTCGGCTGGTACTTTATCCGGTGGTGAAGCTCAACGTATTCGTCTGGCAACTCAAATTGGCTCAGGCTTAACAGGAGTAATGTATATTTTAGATGAACCAAGTATAGGTCTTCATCAGCGCGATAATGAGCGTCTTATAAATACCTTAACTTATCTGCGGGATTTGAAAAATTCAGTAATTGTGGTTGAACACGATGAGCA
>JAZSJM010000148.1:0-9680 GCA_045534325.1 Treponema sp.
TGGCTACGATCCGACTTGAAAGTCTTTGCCGTAAATCAAGCGTTACAACTGTTTAATTCTGTTTCTGGAATGATTAGCGGAGTGACGGCTAGGATTGAAGATATGACGGCTGCCTATAACTATCAGACAGAGCAGGAGACAAAACTTACCACAATCATGCGACAGAGAATGAACGCAAGCCGGGCGGACATTCAGGCAATTAAAGACCTTGCTTCCGCTCAACAGGGCTTGGGAATTTATGGAGACGAGGTTATATTGCAGGGGGCGCAGGAACTCGCTTCTTTCACTTCCAACCGCAAGGCAATAGAAACGCTTATTCCTGCCATGAACAACCTCATAGCACAGCAGTATGGCTATTCGGCAAGCGGAGCGCAGTTTCAGTCTACCGCCGACATGATGGGAAAAGTCCTTTCGGGGCAGACAGGGGCTTTGTCGAGAATGGGCTACATTTTCTCGGAAGAAGAAAAGAAAATGCTCCAGTTTGGTACGGAAGAACAGAAAGCCGCCGCACTCGCCAAAATCATTACTGATAATGTTGGGCGGATGAATGAGACTTTGGCAAAAAGCCCTCGTGGTCAGATTCAGCAGCTTAACAACATGATGGGTGACTTGAAGGAGACAACGGGCGGCATTCTTCTTCCGTTACAGCAGGAACTTACTATCTTCAAGTCAAAGATGATGATCAATTTCTACGGAACGTTCAACACGGTGCTTCAAAAAATCGTGCCTTATCTCCGCTCGCTTATCCGTGCCTTTACGGAAATCTATGAGAGAATAAGCGCATACACAAAAAGCATGGGCAATCTGTTTGAAAAGTATCTCGGCAAGGCGATAAATTGGGTAATAGACAATCTGCACTCCATAGCAGCGGCGATAGTAACTCTGTCGGCAATAATGGTCGCAAAATCGCTTGTCATGGCTACGGCGTGGGTTGTGGCGAACTGGCCCATAGTGCTTGGCATTGCCCTTATTGCGGGCTTTGTGGCGGCGGTAATAAAACTGAGCGACAACACGGAAGAGGCGGGAAAGACAATCGGCAGGGTATTTGGAGCAATCTACGCTGTCGGCTATCAGGCTTTTGCCTTGCTTTGGAATGTCGTTTATGACTTTGTGAATTTTCTAGGAAATGCTTTTGATAATCCGATTTCTGCGATAGACAATCTTTTTTATCAGCTTGTTTCTGATATAGTCGGCTGGTTCAAGTGGCTGCCGGGCGAGGCAGGCGAATGGGCAAGAAAAGCGGGCGAAAACATATCGAAGTGGAGCAATGAGGCTTTTGGCGGGAAATTCAGACTTGAAGACCACAGAATCAGCAAAATGGAAGTCAAGAGCTATGACGACATTATGCACGACATACAGGTTGGCGGTGAAATCGGCGGCAATCTTGGTGCGAAAATCGACAGTGGAACAGACATAATACAAAAAGCTTTAAGGAATGGTATAGTAAGCTCGGATATTACGGAAGCGATAGAATCAGCTTTAAGTTTTACGGGAAGCGGGGCTTTGTCTGTCTCTGATAAAGATTCCATTGACATTACGGAAGATTACCGTGATTTGCTCTCGGCAAAAGCGACCGAAAAATTCGGAATACGGCTCAACTCGATAACGCCGCAAGTGACCGTAAACAATTTGTATGCCAATACGGTAGAGGATGGGAAAAATCAAATTGCAGCATTGACGGAAGCAATGGTTGAAAATGCGTATGCGGGCGGGGTGGCTTGATGAATACTTATGCACAAGATGAAACGATACCGATTTATATTTTTCTCAATTACGGTGTGAATACGCTGAAATTCCCTATCAATCCCGAAAATTTGAATCCGGACATTGATTCCGCTTCAATTACGGAAGATGTCGAGGGAATCGGACAGATAGCAATTCCCCAGCCTCCGAAACTCGCAAAAATCTCGATAAAGTCCTTTTTCTGGCACAGGGTAAACCTTCTTCCGCCGTCTTTTTATGTGAACTGGCTGAAAAAATGGCAGAAAAGCAAGAAACCCGCAAAACTTATCGTAACACGCTTTAATTACTCAATGCAGGTTACTTGTGAGCGTTTTGATTATGACATGAGGGCGGGGGAAGAAAAAGATATTTACTTTGAGCTTGACTTGCAGGAATACAGGGAGTACGGGGCAATAAGACTAAAAAACAACGATAACAAAACATTGCTCGAAAAGGCAAAGTCTGTCCTTAATATGATTGACGAAGCCACGCTTCCAGTCCTTGTGGAAATTCCACGGCCAGCACGAGGAAAAAATACGAAGGAGACTATAGGTAACATATTTAAAACCGTGTCGGGTTACACGACAATCATGGCAATTTCAAAAAAAATAACAGGCTCTACGGAGAATTGGAAAGAAATATTTGACGAAAATAAAGAAGAACTTGGTGATATAGTAAGCGAGAACAAAGAAATCCCTGTCGGAACTGACATAAAAGTACCTCAAAAGTATGTTACGGAAAATTCCTCGCAAGGTGATAGGGAAGTTTATTGATGTACTCTTTTGGTGTAAATCAGCCGTATCAGCTTCTTATATACACGAATACGGGAACAAATGATATTTTTGATGTATCTTCTCTCGCCCATGATATTGAACACATGACTTTTCTTCACGGACAACCGGGCAAACTTACTTTCACGCTTGAAAAAGACCCGAATAATATCCTTGAAATATCAAACGGAAGTGCCGTAAGTTTCAGATATGATAACCAGAATGTTTTCTTTGGATATGTCTTTAATGTCGGAACAGACAGAAGCGAGGCATATTCTGTGACTGCCTATGACAAGCTCCGATATTTTGCTAACCACGATTATTTTAATTGTGTTGATATGTCGCTTGTGGATGTTTTTACTACGATATGTACGAGGGCGAAATTGGGAAATCCGCTGATAGTGACATCTTTCGGGGAAAAAAAAATCCGTGACAGACATTTTGTTGACGCTTCTTATTTTGATATGATTGACTATGCGATTGACGATTACCTTAAAATGTACAACGGAAAAAACACGCTTTTTTTTGAATATGCGATTGAGAGCGATATTTACACGAAAGAAAATTCTATGACAAGCAAAGGTCGGCATAATTATCTTTTTTTTGTCCGGGATAATTTCGGAAATCTTGAATTGCAGGAAGTGAGCGAAAAATACGAGAGCGACAGCAAAAAAAATAACGGTGCTTTGGTAATTGGAACAAAATCGCTTTTGACCGATTATAAATATGAGATTGGCATTGATTCAAATACCTATACTCAGATAATGGCAATGGTCGATTCAAAAGAAAAGACTAAAGATGAAGATGGAAAATCAAAAACTTTGAAAACTTGTGCGGCGGTAAAACCCGACAAAGACAGCGATTTAAGTTTCTTTGAGGCACAGGAGCGTTACGGTGTACTTAGAAAGATCGTGAATATAAAGAACGGCTTTGAAGAAGATAAGAATTTCCAGTTCAAGCTAGACAATTACTGTAAGGCTTTTTTAGAGCTTCACGGGAAGCCGTCTAAGACAGTTAAACTTGAAGCTCTGGGGGTTACGGGGCTTAATGCTGGAGATTGTTTTGTGTTTCAGCTTGATAAACTTAATATGAAGCAAAGCGTTTACATAACATCAGCTGTACATCATTATCGGGCGAATCATCATACGATGTCGCTTGAAATCGCAGCATTGGATAGTATGCCGGAAACTTTGGGGAGAATGTGATGTACGAGCAGGAAGCGAATAAACTTGTGAGCCTTATAAGGGCAATCGCAAAAGGCAACCAGTCGAATAACCTTATTGTCGGGACGGTCAATAAACTTAGTCCGCTTGAAATCGACATCGGCAACGAAATTATTTTAAACGAAAATCAGCTTTTCCTCGGTCAGATGTGCCGTCCGCATAAGGTGACGATTCCGCACAATCACCTTGTAAATGCCTTTATGTCTGAAAAGACAAAAGGAATCAACACGACAGGAATTTCTGCTGGGGTTTCCACCGATGTACCACAAAAAACTGGAACTTATGACATTAAAACACAAAAAATCACACGGAACGAGGAAAAGGGAACAAACGAGCGTGAACTAAAGACAGAGACAAAAAGCAATGTTGACTTGGGCGGAGCGACATTGAAAATGAAAATTGATGTCACGGGGTCTGCCGTAGCTGGCTCATTAGGCGGTGGTAGTGTAACAGGCACGGTTGATTTATCAACATTCACACCGGCTGACAACGGACACCAGCACATAATACCAGAACACGAGACGCAAGATGTTCACTTTCCAGGTACAGATTATGAGGATGCCGTTGAAATGGAGATATACCCACGGTTGAAGGTAGGCGACAAGGTGCTTATGTTCGCTTTCAATAATTTTCAACTTTATTATGTTGCGGAAAGAATAGAAGAGGATTAAAAAGAATCCCTTGTTAAAGGGTGTCCAATAAAAACGCCCTCAGACAGATAATTTTTCTTCTGACCGTCAACCAAAATCTGAACGCTTGTAATATCGGGAATTTCTGTTGCAGTGAAAACAATCTGCATAAGGCTTGCCATTGCCCCCTCTGGGCCGTAAGGATTGTTTTCAAGCATTTTGTCAAAGTTTAATAATGCGACATTATTTTTTTGTTCGGCTGATAACAATATTGTATTATCGGGGATTAGTGATATAAAGCCGATTTTTTTTTCCTGTTCCGTAAGACCTGATAACAAAGAATCTGTAACAGACTGTAATGAAACAGTATTTAAATTACGATACGCAATATCTCTTATTATTACTCCGGCCGTATCAAGCCGTATAAAATAAATCCTGCTTCCGCTTATAGGAGCTTTTACGATTGGCTGTTTTTTTACCTCTTTTGTTGTATCTGAAAACAATAGGTCAATATTCTTTTTTTTCTTTGCGTAATCTGATTTTGCGTTTTCGATGTTTTCTTTTGCGATAATTCTTCCGAAATTCACAACTTCATCTTGTGTAATTACGGTTATCTCCGTTGAGTATGTGACGAATTGATTTTGATTTGATGTCGCTTCCGTTGAATCGAAAGTTATAAACCACGCACCTTTTTCAAGACCGTGAAAAGCCCATTTAAGGGTGATTCTGTTCGCAGAGTGCCATGAGTTTCCGAATAGCCATGTGACCTTTGAAGTTATTTCTGAATCAGGAATTGATTTATTAACGGCAACTTTATTTTCTTCAACTATTTTTCCCCATTCGATGGACTTACTGATTATGCCACGGAGTATTTCTAGCTGTTGCTCTGATAAGAATATCCAGCCGACACCAAATAAATTCGGTACTTGCAGGAAATAAGTATCCTCATCGTCATTATATCTGAAATTGACCTTTTTTTCTGTGCGTCCGTTGCTGGATAATGCCGTGATAGAACCGATTGTGTATTCCTCGGCGAAAAATGGGAACAAAGCAAAAGTAAGTACGACTGTAAAAATCAATAAAACAATCTTTTTCATAAAACACCCCTTATTTCAATCCGAGTTCTTTCAACTCTTTTTCTTCTTCTGATTTCATATAATCTATTGTTTTCATCTCCTCAATCCAAATTCCGATAGAGGAGAGATATTTTTCAAACGGCTCATTTGAAAGCCATTTTACATCGAAGTAAGGCATAAGAACATTATGCTCCTTTTTCAGTGTTGTCTTTGTGAGTTGCATTTTGGACGAACGCTTGCCGAAATAAATACGACCTATTTGGATTTCCTTGTAAGTGAAATTCAACATTCCGTCGCTCATTTTGTTGTGAGCGAGGTTCTTTTCTGAAAGTTTTCCCGCTTTCATTTGTTTTTTCAGTTCGGAAATAAAATCGTCAAGCCGTGAATCTTCTTTTCCTGCTGATTTTTCCTCAATCATTTTCGGCTCTTGCTTTGCTTTTCCCGTTGAAATTGCCTTTACCGTTTCGTGCGTGTCAGCGAGCAGATTGTAGAAAAACAGCCGTAATTTTTCGTTCTCGTACAAATAGGGAATCGTAATCGTTGTTTCCCGCAAAGAAAGGTTTGCGAACGCGGGAATCTTGTGCTGTTCTAGTTTTCCGATTTCTTTTTCAGTTATATGTTCCGAAAGGATGAGCGTGTATTTGCCTGTCTTTTCCTTGATTTTTTCGGCGAGCGTCTTTTCAAATTCATCAGGAAATTTCTTGATGTAATTTTTGTTCTTGAAGCCGAACGATGTGCATATTGCCATTATATCTTTGGCAGTTATCGGAATGTCGAACAGATATGACATGAGAAGCCTTGTGTATGGGGCGAGCGAGCCGATTCTTTCAAGAATTTCACGCGCAAGGTCGGGCTTGTTTCTGTAGAAAGCCGTGTAGATGAGAGCGTATGCCGAATACGCTTGAAAAGAATCGTTTTTGTGGACTTCACGCAGTTTCTTTATGACCGTGATAGCCCTTTCCCAATCTCCATAAAGCAAATGCCTTTCAAGCCCGTAATAAAGCACGAACACATAGCCGATGTCGATTTCTTTGTTATAGGGGTTTTGTAAAAGTGACACATACACGCCTTTTTGTTCGGGCATAAGATTTGAGTAGCGTGGGAAGTATGGCGGGCGCGGAATGTCGTGCATATTTTTAGGAATGACAATCGGCTCTTTCGTAAATATAAGGCTCGGCTCTTCTTTCAGGTAGTCATAGAAATAGAATGTCATGCCGTTGTGCTTTACTGTTTGGCGGTTTTCCTTTGTGTCGATGTTTCTGTTTTTTCCGTCAGCGAACCAAAGAAGCCCGTCAATGTCGGGGTGAATCTTCGCAAAGTTTTTTAGAGCAGGTGTGTTTATGGCTGAAATCTTGTTAGAGCGATTTTGCTTGTCATTAGAGTGTTTCTTGTTTCGGCGGACGATGAACACAATGCTGATGATGATGACAATAGGAAGCCAACTCATGACTGTAATTCTATCATAAAACGCCGACTTGTCAAGAAAAACTATACCGATGTGTGTATAATTCGCATTTGCGAATTATAAATTCAAGAAAAAATTAAGAGTATCTGTCTATCAGTTCCTGCAAGTCGGAGAGTATTATCTTTCGGCTATTATGCGAACGGATTATTTAATTATAGGCTATTAACATCCTATTGCAATCCAATTATATCCGCGGTGACCAGTATGGGATTCATATTCCCCATAACTTGCATTAAATGATGTAAGAGTTACACTTCCAGTCGTTATTCCCATGTATCCCGCGGACTCCCAGGCTGCATCTCTAATAGGAGTAAGAAAAACAGTTGGAGAACAAGTATATCCCGAAATATTAAAGTTAATCTTTATGTTTCTATCACCTGCTGTAATACTTCCCCACTGTATTAACAGACCGTTCAGCTAATATCCGATTGCTATCCAGGTAGTGGGAGCAGAATGGTCATTCTGTCGGATTTTATATTGTGTTTTTGTAAAATAACAAGTAACGGCATCTACAAAACTGCCATCTCGATTGTTATTTGCAACCATAGCCATGCAAGCTGTATTAAAAGCCACAGAAAAATCCTTCAATATATTTTCTGTCGTTTCTGCTTTCCACTGCCTAATTAATCCGTTCAATAACCTACGGCAAGCCAGTTGTTCTCCCACGAGTCATTCTTTAAGATTGCATAAGATGTTTCTTTTTTCATAACAGTCATAAATCCAGTATCCGAGCCGCCTCTTGATTTGTCACTCATTCCTAAGATTGTATATGCTGTGGAAGAAAATCCGATTAGAAAATATAATGTATATGTCCCCCCGTTTGCTTTGTAATATCCCCACTGTTTAATCAATCCGTTCGCATAAACTGTATAACCCTGGCTTGTAGAATAATAATCTTCAACAACAGGATTTCCTATAACTACCCAGTCAGTACCATCATACATCAGTTCAAGAGTAGTCAGTGGCTGCCATGCTTCAGTTGTTGCAGAGCTTGCTCCACGCCATTTTCCAGTATAAACCGGCGGCGTAATTTTAGTCCCGGCTTTTATTACTTTAATATTTTTCGCACCAGTAGAGTTAACGTTAAGTGTGGGTGCATTATTAGAATTGCCGTTTGTAAATATGACTTTGACAGTCACGCCAGTGTACAACGTAAATCCTGAGATACTTACAGTCTTTACTCCAGTAGCCGCAGCTGTATTGCACACGCCTCCGCCATTTCCCCAATAAGCAATCTGATTTGGATTCTTACCGAAAGACTTCATGTTACCGTTTGCGTCTGTAACAACAATATTGTTGTCAGTAGTGCCTAATGCAGTTCCAACAACAGGCACATTTCCAGCTGCACTTCCTGCTGTTTTACTGGCCGCAGAACCTAAACCCAAATTAGACCTAGCTCCATCAGCAGTGCTTGAACCAGTTCCGCCGTTTGCCACGGGGAGAGTGCCGCTGACAGGAATCGCCGTGTCGCCGCTGAAATCCTTTGTCTCCGTGGTGCTTGCCGTTCCGAGCTTAACATATACTTTCCTTGCCGTGGTCAGCTTTGCGGCACTTCCTGCACTTGTTGCACTTGTTGCACTTGTTGCACTTCCTGCACTTGTTGCACTCCCTGCATTTGTGGCATATCCCACGCTGACATCAGCGAGCGAGGTCTTACCTGTTCCACCGTTTGCCACAGGAAGCGTGCCACTGACAGGAATCGCCGTGTCGCCGCTGAAATCCTTTGTCTCCGTGGTGCTTGCCGTTCCAAGTTTCACGTAGACCTTCCTTGCCGTGGTCAGTTTTGATGCGCTTGCGACTGCCTTGTCCGCGTCAGCCGTGTTGTTACAGTTGCCAAGACCTACCTGAGACTTCGTTACACTGTGAGGGTTAGATGTATTCTGTTGATGTGAAAGAAAATTATTTATCTGATCCGCCAATCTTACTTCAAGTGTTTTCAGAAGGCTGTCCAGACTGTCTGTGTTCTCGTTCCAGTGTTCGATATTAAACTGATCCGCAGGCTGAGGTTTATTAAGGTTGTAATTTGTAGAATACTGCATGAGGTCTCCTCTTGTGACCTTGCAGGTTCTTTCTTCTTTATTTTACTAGATTTAACTGAAAAAGAAAAGTATAATTTTTGTCATGAAGAAATCAGAAATGACGGTATCAATGCCACTGACTACATGGGAAGAATACGAGGAGTACAAGAAACGGTACATCGCGCTTACGGAAAGGCTTTCGGGCTGCTTTGACGACACGCTTTTCAAGTCGGGCGGCTCGCAGTCGGTGGAGTTTGATTCTGCCAAATCCCTTGAAATCTGCCGTGAGTTCATGCCTTACTCAATGCAGAAAGCGGATATTGAAATCAAAGTCTAGCATAATTCACAAAGACAAGTTATAATGATTTCAGAACCTAGAAGGTCGGGCAGGAGAAAGCCCGGCCTTTTTTGTTTTGGGGAATAATGACACCGCAGATAAGCACTGGCGACACAAGCAATGTCTACTCATACAGGCAGCCGAATCTGACATACAGACTTGGCGAAAAAACCGTTGCAGGGAAAATAGACCAGCTAGAAGCAGTGAAGCAGGCCGTCTATCACATTCTCTCAACGGAGCGTTATTCCAATCCGATTTACGATGATGATTACGGCGTGGAACTGGAGCAGTATCTTGGAAAGGACATCGGCTATATTACGGCGGACATTGAGAATACATTGAGGGAAGCGTTGTGCCAGGACGACAGGATAACCGATGTGCAGGTAAACGATGTGTCGAAAAGCACGGAAGAAGAAGTCGGGAGGCCAAGCGGTCTTAGG
>JAZSJM010000009.1:0-2904 GCA_045534325.1 Treponema sp.
TTCAAAAGAAGCAAAATATAAGCAGCTTTATAAAAGCGTACCTTCAACCCCTAACGAGTTTGAAAAAAAGATAATTGCAGAAGCTCCAGGCATCATCAAGCTCCTGGCCGAAAAATACATAGAGCTCAAACAAAAATACAACCTTAACATTCCAATCTCACAGGAATGTGAGAACGCCAAGAGCTCTTACATAGAAGCTCAAAGCAAAGATACAGATGAATTCTATGAAGCCTGCATCAAGTTCACGCCTAACGATTCTAAAGCCTTTATCTTTTCAACCGACCTTTATAAGTGCTATCTGAACTTCAAAGGCTATCAGCCAGGCTCAGCCGAAGCCCTCAATCAACGCCGCTTTATTTTCTACCTCAAGAAAGATCACCACGAACTGCAGGGCGACAAGATAAATGTCCAGCAACGCCGCCCAGGCTCACTCATGCCAGAATGGGGCTTCCGCTTTATTTCTTTTACTGACAAAGGCAAAGAATTCTTCAACAGCGATAACCCGCCAGAGCAGCAGCAACTGATCCAGGAACAGAAAGAAAATCAGCCGCCGGAGCCTGAAGATAATCCATTTGAGGGTGCAACACTGCCGCCGTCAGAAAATCAAAATAATTCAAATGATTCTGATAATGACGATGACCAATCATTTGATATTTACTAAAGGAGGAAAGAAATGAAAAACAATCTTGCAGATTTAAACAATCATCTTTTTGCGATGCTTGAAGAATTGGAAGATGATGACTTGGAAAAGGATCCCCAGCAGCTTGAAAAAACACTAAAAAAAGCAAGTGCAATGAGCTCCATTTCTTCTCAGATTCTCAAAGTTGCAAATGTACAGATCCAGGCCATAAAGACAATGGAAAATTGCAATCTTTTAAATAAAGATATGCCGGCACTCCTGGCAATCAAAGACAGCTCAGCTGAAACAGTAGCTCGCCAGAAACTTCTTGGAGGCAAAAAATGAAAGAAGAACGCTACCCGGAATACATACGCGACTTTCTAAGGAAAAACAACACCGGAAAGTCACTCGTGGAAATCACGGAGCTTTTAAACTCAACTTTTGTAACGGACTACACAGTTGCAGGAATAAAAGGATTACGGGCCAGGTTGCATCTTATTTCAGGACTTACAGGACATTTTGAAAAAGGACACGTTCCGGCCAATAAAGGGAAAAAAAGGGTTTTTTCTCCAGGATGTGAAAAAGGATGGTTTCAAAAAGGTCATATACCACATAACCACGTACCGATAGGAACTGAAACTCTGACATCAGCAGGCTATTTAAAAATCAAAGTTGCAGAACCAAACAGATGGTGTTTCAAACACATTATGGAATGGGAAAAGCACAGGGGAAAAGTTCCAGAAGGCTGCATGATTAGCTTCAAGGACGGCAATCATCAGAACTGCAATATCGAGAATCTTATGTGCATTACCAGGATTGAAAATGCAATTCTGAATCACCAGAAACTGAGAGCAGAATCTGCAGAACAAACAGAAACTGCCGTTATCCTGGCAAAGCTTCAACACAAAATCAGACAAATACATACAAAGAAACTTTAAACAACAGGAAGGTAAAACTATGAAAATCTACATTGCCGGAAAAATCAGCGGACTCAACCGCGAAGACGTAACTAAAAGATTTGAAGCTGCTCAAAGCGTCCTTCCAGCCTACGATGAAGTAAGCCATGAAGATTACCTACACGTCTGCTATGCCATGATTGATATTTGCGAAGCAGTCTATATGCTTTCAGACTGGCAGCAAAGCAAAGGAGCCAGGATGGAACTGCAATATGCCGCTGACTACAGAAAGGAAATTCTATATGAAGATCCAACGACTAAAGAAATGAATTTCCCAATTATCTACGGGCACCCGAAAGAGAAAGCATCTGCCACGGGTTTGTTTTCAAGTCATAAATAGAATCATGCTGCAACTCGAACGGATTAACGAAAAACACGGCATAGACGAAATTATCCTCACTGTCTACGGCACGGAAGACGGAAAATTCACCTTTTCGCTTCAGTGTGCCGTCAGCCGTGTAATCCGTGCCATTTACCCTCATCAGCTTTCAGAAACATTTGACTCGCCGACTTTGGCAAAACTGGCCGCAGTAAATACGCTTAACGATTGGACAAAATTCAGTCGCGCCGCGAAAAAAAAACTGAAATCGTTTACTATCCGCTCTTGTCCGTATCAAATGCCACTTTTCTCTGATGAAGAACTTTCTCATCTTGCAACAGTTTCTTCCGGGCGTGACCAAGGGCCTGTAAATAAGGAAGCCTATACTCTTCATTCATAGACATCATCATCCCATCATGTGTATAAGAATTGTCAATATCCTGGCATAGCACAATCCGCTCAGCAATGCTTTGCAGAAAATGAACGGCACAAGGCTCAATCTCTTTTTTAATGATTCCAGAATTCAAAGCCAGTGCTTTTTCCTGCTGCTCTATGTATTTAATCAGTTGCTTACAGGCCTTCACAGCTTCACGCCCTTCATGAGTGTAAACCTTTTCGCCTAATTCATACCCCGAATCCAACCCGGAAAAAATATCAAACTCAACATCTTTTTTTCCTGTTTTAATTACTGGAGACTTTTTCATGTGCTTTTTTAAATAACTTTTGTTAATAGAATTTTCAGTGTCAATCCTGCCGTCAACACTTTTCCCAAGTTTCCCCCTTTTCACCCCCAGAGAAACAGCCATATCCGACACTCCACACATCCGCGCAAATTCCGACTGTCTTAAAATCATAGACAAGCTCCTTATAACGAATTTGTTCCTTTTTATTAAAAAACAAAAAGCCGTGCCCCTTCCAATTCATTAGAATAGCACGGCTTTGTTATATTCTATATTCTAATGTTACACTAAATAATTTATTTTTAATTAATTTTTGCAGCAAATACTCTG
>JAZSJM010000160.1:0-13712 GCA_045534325.1 Treponema sp.
TGACTGAATATATGAAATCAAAAATATCAGCACAAAAAGAAGGATTGTGATTTTAATTACATCATAAAGGAAAAAGTGAACGCTTCCTCCAATACGGCTTTCGATATCAAGTCCGGCAGTAGAAAGTATTTTTCCGATAAGAGTCTTAAGCCACTGCATCCCAAGAATCTGTTTTTGAATAAAACTTCCCATAATCGCTAATCCTTACAGCAGCACCTTCCATCTGATTTTTTTGCGGTAGAAGTTTTACATGTGAACTCGGATACAGCACTTTTAAACTCAGAAAACTTGTTGCAGTTTATTGAATAATAAGTCCACTTTCCTTCTTTTCTCGAATTGACAAGATTACATTCTGTAAGAATCTTCATGTGATGAGAAAGAGTAGGCTGAGTAATATTAAAAGCGTCAAGAATTTTGCAGGCACACAATTCTCCGCCTGTCAGCATTTTAATAATCTGAACGCGGTTTTCATCTCCCAAAGCTTTGCAGATAAGAGCGATTTCTGATTCGTTCATAGGAAACCTCATATTGATATTTATCTATGTGTTATATCATATCTAATACATAGATGGTTGTCAATATGAACGAAAAGACTTTTTAATAAACAACTTTTTGTCACTAAAAATGCATTTTAGTGTTGACAAGTCACTAGTTATGTCATACACTTTAGATAAGTGACACAACGTTGCTAAAAAGCGCTAGGGATTGTAGCCACGCCGAAGGCGGCCGCTGGACTGAGCGAAAGCGAGGGAAGTGGCTGGAGCGATAGCGAAATGGCGGAAAGCCCGACCTCCACGAAGTGGAGGGAGCGCCCAAAAAAACAGAGGAATAATATGAACGGAAATTTTTCTTATTCAAACCCGACTAAACTTTATTTTGGGGAAGATTCTTTGAACTATCTGGATCAGGAGCTGCCTAAATACGGCAAAAAGATTCTGCTTACTTACGGTGGCGGCTCTATCAAAAAGAACGGAATTTATGAAGCTGTTGTTGCAGCCCTTAAAAAGAACGGCAAGGAAATTGTGGAGCTTCCGGGCGTTATGCCTAACCCTACCAGCGAAAAACTTGCAGAAGGCTGTAAGCTTGCCCGCGAGCAGAAGGTAGATTTTATTCTGGCAGTAGGCGGCGGTTCTACCATCGATTATGCAAAGGGAGTTTCCGTTGGGGCGGCATACGACGGTGATCCTTGGGAAAAATATTACATCAAAATGGAAGAACCCAAGCCTGGTGATAAAATAATTCCAGTAGGCGCTGTACTTACAATGGCAGGAACCGGCAGCGAAATGAACGGCGGTTCGGTTATCACAAACCATGCACAGAAGCTTAAAATTGGCCACGTTTTTGGCGAGGAAGTTTTTCCAAAGTTTGCAATTTTGAATCCGCGATTTACTTTCTCTGTTCCAAAACGTCAGATGGTTGCAGGCATTTACGATATTTTTAATCACATCTGCGAGCAGTATTTTTCGGGCAGCGATGACTCTGCCAGCGACTACCTTGCAGAAGGGCTTATGCGCTCTGTAATTCATGCTTCACGAATCGCAGTAGAAAATCCAGAAGACTATGAAGCCCGAAGCAATATAATGTGGGATGCAACCTGGGCACTTAATACTCTCATTGCAAAGGGAAAGTGTACCGACTGGATGGTTCACATGATTGGTCAGGCTGTGGGAGCCTACACAGACGCAACACATGGAATGACATTGAGCGCTGTTAGCCTTGCATATTACAGAACTCAGCTTGAAGCAGGCCTTCCAAAGTTTGTTCGTTTTGCAAAAAATGTCTGGGCTATTTCTGCTGACGGAAAAAGTGACCTAGAGCTTGCAAAAGCTGGACTTGAAGCGATGAAAGAGTGGATGCAGGAAATCGGCGTTTGTCTTTCCCTTAAAGAGCTTGGCGTTACAGAAGATATGTTCGAAGGCATTGCAAGTGCAACCTTTATTCTTGACGGCGGTTATAAAGTTCTTACAAAGAATGAAGTTGTGCAGGTGTTAAAGGAAAGCATGTAGAATTTATGAGGGCGGAGCCTCGCCCTACGAAGTTTGTATGAAAAAATTATTGTTACTTATTACATCAATATTTCTTCTCGTTTCGACAGCATGCGCACACGGCAGCAGGGAGACAGACTCTTCAGACAAAGGAGAACTTTCCGACATGAAAATCTCAATTAAAATTACAGGCGACAGCGGCAGCCACACTCTAACCGCAAAGCTGGCCGACAATTCTTCAGCCACAGCCTTTTACGAACTTTTAGGAAAAGCTCCAGTCACAATCGAAATGCACGACTACGGCAGCTTTGAAAAAGTCGGCTCTCTTGGGACCAGTCTCCCGCGGAACGACACCCAGATTACCACACAAGCTGGCGACATCATTTTGTATCAGGGAAATCAGATTACGATTTACTATGACACTAACAGCTGGAACTTTACCCGCCTTGGTAAGGTGAATGGAGTGACACAGGCCGAGCTGAAACAGATTCTCGGCAAGGGCGATGTGACAGCAGTGTTTGAAATATTGCGTTAGCGCTGGGAGCCCCGAAGTTGCGTAGTGACAGAATGGAACGAAGCAATGAGCGTCAGCGAAGGGCGGACACAGCGACCCGGAGTGAATGAGCAAAGCGAATGAACGAAGGGGAACGCCCTATAACACAGGAGAAAAACTTTTGAAAAAATTACTTCTGATTCTGGAAGCCCTGCTTATGACGGCTTTTGTTATGGCGGAGGAAAACGGCATGAAAAAATACGCAGATACAATCCAACTAAATTCGGGGTTTGAAATTCCTGTGCTAGGACTGGGGACATGGACGCTTACAGGCGAGACCTGCGAAACTGCCGTTTATGACGCCCTTAAATCTGGATACCGCCTTATTGATACTGCAAAATATTACGGCAACGAAAGCGAGGTAGGTAAGGCCGTTGCACGTGCTATAAAAGACGGAATCTGTAAGCGGGAAGAAATCTTTGTAACTACAAAACTTGTTCCCTGGTCAAACAATCCTGATCGTGATATTGACGATTCCCTGCAGGAACTCGGGCTTTCCTATATTGACCTTTGTCTTTTGCATCAGCACGGCTCCAGCTCAGGCGACGACGCGGTTTACAGGGCGATGATTAAGGCTGTAAAGGCAGGCAAAATCCGTTCCATCGGTATTTCAAATTTTTACACAGAAAAAACAGTAAGCCATTTTATAAAGGATTTTGAAATTCCTCCAGCTGTCATTCAAAACGAAAATCACCTCAAATATCAGAACAACTCTTTAAGAGACTGGGCAGCCAAAAAAGGAATCTACATAGAAAGCTATTATCCTTTCGGCGGTCGAGGTCACACAGCAGAGCATCTGAAAAATCCGCTGGTTCTTGAAATTGCAAAGAAACACAATAAAACCGCCGCTCAAATAATTGTACGCTGGCATTTGCAGGCAGGATACATCGCAATACCAGGCAGCAGTAATCCTTCCCACATTGCAGAAAACTTTGATGTCTGGGATTTTCAGCTGACAGATTCTGAAATGAAAGAACTTACACAACTGAATACTGGAAAAAGGTACGAAAACTGGTAATAATTTTGGAGGTAAACTTTATGAAAAAATTTGTTCCTGCACTTTGGTTGCGTTAGTTGAATTCCCGGATACAAAAAAACTGGTAACAGGTGAAAGTACTCAGATACAATCTAGAATTTCATTATTCATACCTGCATAAAACTCTCCCTCAACAATCTGTGAAAATAATGATATAATAATTTTATGAAGTCATATTTTAACAAAAAACTGTTTACTGTTTTAGTTTTATTTGCTGTAGTTTCTGTATTTTCATATGCAGACGAAATAGAAGATTTCAAATCAATTCTATCTAAAAACTCCGGATATTTTTATAATGAAGAAGAAGGTAGTGTCATCTACTTCAATTTTGACGGCAGCACATTAAACAGAACTAAGTTTGAAATAAATTTCATAAATAAAACAACAAAAACTTCAATTGAATCAAGAACCAGCTTCTTCCCAGACAATTATCCAAAAATAAAACTTGATTACAAGATCAAAAATGGAAAGCTTCTTTCAATCAGGGAATTTGATGGTACATACATCCGTTTGGATGCAAAAAATGAAAAAGAACTTATTCCCGAAATAAAAAAGAAATGCCTGAACAGATTTGAAAGAATATGTGGAACATACACAGATTCAAACACGCAGCGGATATTTTCTATTTCTCGTAAAGGCGAAAAATTTCTTATTCAAGTAACATACCCCGCATCAGAAAATATCGAAAATAAAAAAGAGGAACTATTCTTACGAGACAACAACTACCTGCAAGGCAATAACTACGGTGCTGAGTTTTACAATAAAAGACTTTTTATTTTAGACCCTTATATTCCTCCGGCATATCCGACTCACGACGAATATGAAGAAGAAATCAAGTACATAGTTCACCAGTTCCCTATTAAAGAATTGCAAACTGAAGAAGAAAACCTTATTTCAAAATCTATAGATTTTTACAGAAGCTGGTACTTTTATAATGATGACGGAACTTCAAAAAAAGTTTATCTAAGTGATAAAGCTGCATCTCTACTAAAAAAAAGTGACTGGGAATATAACGTATTCAAGATTTTTGAATGCTATAAAATGTATCAGGATGAAATGGGCTGGAAACATCTTGAATTAATTGATGAAAATGGCACTCAAAAATTTCTCTTGATTGACGGTGAAGACATATATGCTCTTTTTGCATATACAGGAAATTCCTTAACCTCTGATAAAGATGCCATTGCAAATCAGTTTACAGATAAAAGCAATCTTGTAGAGACTATGGAATTCCTTCCAAATATGCGTACAAGCAACGGTTCCCATTTTGCAAATCCAAAAGCGTCTTCTACTCTCAAAGATAAACATTATGAATACAAAATTGAAGGTACACTTCAGGTTTTCAATCCGCTAGAATCTGAAACTAAATGGTGCAAAAATAATATCCCGTGGGTAGAAGGCCAGGAAGATGACGGAATCGGAGAAACAATTGAATTCGATATAATTCCTCAGACCTGGGAAGCTATTGAAGGAATAAATTTCAGGATTCTCAACGGCTATGTTGATCCGCTAAAGCCTTATCTTTTTAAACAGAATAACCGTATTAAAAAACTTTTAGTCCAGACAGATACAGGGTTTTCAACAGAGCTGATTTTTAATGATGCTGTAGAGTTTACCAAAATTGAACTTCCAAAAGAAACAAAACACATCAAACTTACAATAAAAGAAATATACAAGGGAACAAAATATTCAGACACCTGCATTACAGCTTTTGAAATGAACTACAGAATATGGGATAGATAATAAAACAAGAAGATTTATTTTCACGGCGCTAAAGATGGCCACAAAATCGATGCCATCAAAAATTACGACAAGGCAAGCTTCTAGATTTACCATTCGGGCTACTACTACCGATTCCTAAAACCCTTCATCCCATTTTCCAGCAGAGTCGTTGCAAGTTCAATCATTTCTTCGAGAGGAATCTTTCGGCCATCGGCAACCCATTGGCGGTAGAGGAGAACGATACAATTATTAAAAGTCAAAAGAATGTTGCGCACACTCTGCTCTATACCTTTCAGAGGCCGAGATTCCGCCGCCTGCTTTGTAACACGATTCTGCATTCTTTCGCGGATATAGTCAAAACGGCTGTCACAGGTCACACGCTTAAAAAAATCATCCTGAGCTTCCATGTATTCAAAAAAGGAACGCACCAGTTTGTCCGTATCCTTAAGCTGGTCAAAAACCGAAACAATGGCAGAGTATTCACTGGAATGCTTTGCCTGAATTTCTGCAAGCACATCGTCCACGCAATTATAATGAAGATAAAAAGTATTACGGTTGATTCTGGCCGCCTCGGTAATTGCCTTTACTGTAATTTTTTCATAAGGCAGTTCACAGACCATCTGCTTAAAAACACTCTGAATTGCTTCCTTTGTGCGGATAATGCGGGGGTCGAGTTTTTGTTGGGCCATAGTTCTACTCCATTTTATTATCTTTGTCTTCAATCTGCTGCTGCTCAAAATAATCTTTTGCGTTTAGCGGAGATATGATTTTCTTCCCTGTTTCCAATTCCAGTTTTTCGCGAGCTTCTTTTGCGATATTTCCACCACGTCGGGCTGTGTCTACATGTTCCGTAAAATTTTGAGGATTGCGGGCTTTTGAAATATCTGTTGTTGCCATTTCTGCAAGCATGTTCAGCACAAGTTCCTGATTCGTCATGTTGTCGCGGAGATTTTCTTTTTTGAGTCCTTTATATTCTTTGTATTGCTTTGCAGTTTTTCCTGACCAGGTTTTATAGATAATGTCAGTAAGAGTTGCAAATTGAACGCCTTCTTTAAGCCCGTGCTTTTTCCACTCGTCGGTAAGGTCTTTGCGTATTTCAATTGATTTAAGGCGCTGATTAATCCAGTTGTCAGAATATCCCAAAGCCTTGTATTCTGCCAAAGCCCTGTGAATCCCTTGCTCCGGATCCTGCATTTCGTCCAAACGTTCTTTTGCTACTTGAGCCATCCATATTTTGAAAGGTTCTGCTTTTGGAGAAGGAATTGACTGAATCAGGCGGAAAATTCCTTCAGTATCAAGGCAGTCTGTTTTGTAGAGCTTTCCGTCAGAAGCCGGTAATTTCAGTCCGTGACAATTTGTCACGACCTCGCTGCCTTCTGCCTTTAGTCGTTGCTTTAATTTTCTCCAATATGCTCCAGGGTCTTTACTTGCTGATTCTGCAAGTACTTTACATACATCCACAACTGAAAAATACCATTCTTCTTCTTCGGCATTCCATATTGTACGAACTTTCTGTTCTTCAAAAAGTCTGATTTGCGTTTTTTCTTCAGCCATCTTTTACCTCCAGAAAACCTATTTAATAGGCAAATTTGCAACATCTGTCGTTTAAACAACATTATGCCATAACCTGCCTATAGAAAAAAGCCACATATCGCATATAATTTAAATGTGCATTGAAGGAGGACAAAATGGACTACACCCCAGGCTATGTTTATGAACTTATGGAAAAAGGCGGACCAACAGATGTTCGCGAGCCTTATTTTAAGGAAGCCGTCAGCGAGATGATGCGCAAGTCGCGTGAGCGACGATTTATATAATTTCCTCTCATGCAAACGAGCGAAGCGAGTATGCGTGCCAGGAAACTCTGCGCAAAAGCAAATGCAAAGATGCCCGATGATGAAAGTTATGTTTCTGACTTGGAAGAACTTTTTGGCCGCAAGCTGGATGATGTTCGCATTCTCACTCCTTTTATCTGCGATTTTGGAAACCGCGTAAAGTTCGGGAAAAATGTCTTCATCAATCATTCGGCAATTTTGTCGGCTTTCGGCGGAATAGAGTTTGGCGACGGAGTTTGTATCGCTCCCGGACTTCGCATTGCTACAATTAATCACGACTTTAATGAGCGTCACACAAAATACACCTACGGCAAAGTCACAATCAAAAAGAATGCCTGGCTTGGAATGAACGTTACAGTTTGTCCTGGCATTACAATCGGCGAATATGCAGTGGTTGCGGCAGGAGCTGTGGTCACAAAAGATGTTCCGAATTTTGCGGTTGTGGGTGGTGTGCCTGCAAAAGTTATTAAAATGCTCGATCCTTCAGAACAGAAGGAATAGGGTGATTAACAGGGCGTTACCGCCACAAGTGGCGGTCGGCTGTTCCGCGGCTTGCCTACGGCCGGTCTGCTTGCGCAGACTGCTTCGCACCGCTCCATAGCCTAACGCATTGGACTGAAAATCCGCTATGAAAATCATGTCAGGCATTGTTACTGTTTTCTATAAAATTTAATAATTGTTCATAGAGACGTTCACTAATATGTCGTCCAGAATTTCGTAATATCTCGATTGCATTTTTGATTTCGGATTTAGAAATAATTTTTTCTTCAAAAGCAGTTCCTAAAACTCCGATTGTTCCCATGATTTTTATTCCCATTCTTGCAGCGACTTCACGGCCGCGAACTTCATCCATCAGCAGAATATCAGCTTTCTTGCTGTCGGAAAGATATATTGCTTCGCATTGAAAAATGCAGTTTTTACTGGCGGCAAAAATTTAGCAATTACTTTGACTAGAAAAGTGCATTAGAGCATGGAACATCCACATTAGCGTGGCTGGATTCATAATGAAAAAAAAGCACACAAGCCTTACCTTGTGTGCCATAAAAACAAATATTCCTATTACGCCGGCTGCCATTTGCATCTTACAGGAGAAACAATGCTGCCGTCTTTTTTCATTTCAGCCATTGCCTTGTCTACGACCTTGCGGTCTAATCCGGTAAGTTCTGCAATTTTTCCTGCGTTCAGCGGTTCGCCCGCTTCCCGCATCGCCTTTAGAATCAGTTCTTTTTCAGCCATAAATTTCTCCTATTCACCCAGCTGCTCAATCAGATAGTTTTCCATGCCGATTTCTTTCATCAAAGAAAGATGCTGTTTTACCCAGTTGAAGTGATCCTGCTCGTCTACGATGAATTCCTGAATCATGCTTTTTGTTACATAGTCATCATCAAAAAGGGCAAGAGCCTTGCTCATTTCTGGAAGTGCCTCTGAAGAATCCTTGCAGTCATATTCAAGCATTTCCTTTACATCGGTGAAAACTGGATATTCAGCAAGTTCCACTCTCGGGGTTACGCCAAGCTCAATAAGCCGGGCGTTTACCTTTTTTGCCTCATTCCATTCTTCCTCTGATTCTGCCATGATTTTGTCGGCAAGTTTTCCGTAAGCACGGGCCTTTAAAAGCTGAGCCTGAATGGAATGCTGCTGAGAGTTTCCAAACCAGCCTTTTGCCAATCCTTGCAAAAATTCAATCTTTGTCATAAATATACCTCCAAAATTTATGTTGTGATTTTTACGCCCTGTTGAATTTATCTTTTCCCTGTCTGCACCTCGGGCAGTGCCAGTCATCCGGCAAGTCTTCAAAAGCGGTTCCTGCCGGGATTCCGTTCTTTTCGTCTCCTATGGCAGGGTCGTAAACATAGCCGCATACTGAGCAGACATATTTTCCGCTGGCGGTTTTGAAAACAATTTCGCCGACCGGGATGGTCTCCGGCGGATTTGCCAAATCCACAACCTTTTTTCCCTCAAGATTTTCGTAGCCCTGTGGCGTGTGAGTTCCGCAATAAACGGTGGGATGCTTTGAAACGAATTCCCGCACGCGGTCAAGGGTTTTTCTCGCTTCTTCCTTGTCGTCGTATACGACAGAAAGTTTGTTCGCATACAAAGCCTCATCTACATAAGTGATGTCGCCGTGGAGCATGTAAAAAAGTCCGTCATTTTCCACAATGACAAGGCTGTTTCCCTTCGTGTGGCCTTTTGCCTTGATAAAATGAACGCCCTCGCAGATTGTCTCGCTTTCTGGAAAGTTAAAATAGGAACCGCCTGTAAATTTTACGGGAACGATGTTTGGAAGCCCCTGCAGTTCATCCGCAGACACTTCTTCTTCATTCACATAGATTTTTGCGTTGGGAAAAGATTTAAGTTCGCCCGAATGGTCTGAGTGCCTGTGGGTAAGAAGGATTTTTGTCACCTGCTCCTTTTTGTAGCCCAGGGCAGCAAGGGCATCCATGTAGGAAGAAATGTCACGGCCAGTAAAAGCAATGCTGTTTTCATCGGGAGCTTCCTCCGGGGTTCCAGATGGAAGCCCTGTGTCTACCAGAATAACCTCGCTTCCAGTATCAATAAGATAATTCTGCAAGCTTCCCCGATAGCGGACATTTTTGTCAAATTTTTCCGCCCCATCCTCACCGCCAAAAGCGAAGGGCTGGGTATAAAATCCGTCTTTCCTGAATTTAACCGCCTTAATTTCCATGTGTACCTCGAAAAATTAGTATCGCTTATTATACCATGGAAATCTGGAATCCGCATTTTACATTTTGATGTAAGTGTAAAGTTACCTCGAAAAAGTTAGGTTTTTAGAAGTTTCATAAAGATATTTTCTCAACACTTGCGGAAGACAGTTTTCAAAAATTCCAGCCAGTTCTTTTTCTGAGCAGGGGCAGTCTTCAATCAGCCAGTCAAAAAGGACTCGCACCGTTCCCGAACAGTAAACATCGATTGAATACTGAATTTCTCTTGGAAGATGCTTTTCTGACTTTACACCAAAAGATTTTTGAACTTCCCGGACAAGGAGATTTCTGTGGATGTATTCCACATGGCGGATAAAACTGTCGTGTCCGCTTGTGTGATGGAGGGCATTGAGCATAAAATGTCGCTGCTCGGCAAAATAATGGATTCCATCAAAAATGGAGTTTTTCCAAGTGTAGTCTCCGCTGATTTTATCCATTATCTTATTTGCAGAGCGAATGTGCAGGGCTACAATCAGCTCGTATTTGTCGTGGAAATAATTGTAAAAAGTCGCCGTAGTGATTTTACATGCGGCGGCAATTTCACGTACGGTGATTTTATTTACAGGCTTTTGCTTTGCAAGCTCAAGAAATGTGTCTGCAATAAAATCTTTTGTGGAAGTGCCTTCATTCATAGTTTTATTATAGCTTCCTTTCTAAAAAAAATCTGTACCCCTGTGCAGGCGGCTGTATAACTACGCACCTAAACGGAGCCAAGGCTTAATTGCGACATCCGCATTGAAGAGCAGGCTGTATGTAACAGTAAAAGAAAACTTACCTGCTGTGGAGATGAACCACTCTCCCCTATTTGTGAAAAATAGTGACTGTCTTTTGCACGAGGCTTTCTGCCTTCATTCTGAATCAAATATTTTTGATCCATACGAAAAACATCACTCTACAGTAAAAGATGCCTGTGAAAAAGCGGAGGCTCTTGGCATTAAGAATTTTCTTTTGTACCACACAGAGGCCAAGAACCTTGCAAACCGTAAAAAATTGTATCTGGAAGAAGGACAAAAGTATTACAAAGGAAAACTATGGATTCCTGATGATTTTGAAACAATAGAACTGTAAATATCCGTCAAAAAGCACCACAAGTAGCGGGCGCCATATAACAATATTGTTGTGCCGCAGCGGGCTCGACCCGCTGTCGGTTACGAACCTATGTTAGGCGTTATTTCTTATGTGGCCCGATAAACTTATCCCCATTAAAATGAATCATGTGAGTAGGATTATCAGCAATCCACGCTTCTGTTTCCCATGCAATTTCTTGAGCATAATGTGTAAAAGTTTTCTTGTCGGAAAAAGCGGAAATATAAACTTTATCTGCATTTATATTTCCAAATAATTCTTCTAGTTCTATGTATCTTTTACTATCAACCGGTCCATGTGAAGTTACAGATTCCACAAGAACTAGCCATTTTTTATCCTCAACATACAAAATTACATCAGGCATCTTTCCATGCTGCTGAACATTGAACAAAAGATTTCCTGCAAGTTCTTGGTCGTAATAACCCCATTTTTCGCCAGTGTCACCAACATAAATTAGTGTACTGTTTGGTAAAAATCTTGGAGCCATTTGTTCTATAATGTCACGAATCAATTCGCTGTGTTTTCCGGGGGAAATTTGAATACTATGGTTTTCCTTGATTTTTACGGAAACCATGCTCATTTCTCGCTCATGTGCATATTGCACGGAAAGTGTGGGCTGATTTTTTATGAAACCTGCAAGCAAAGAATCAAAAACAGATGTTTTGTATGTTTTTATAACTTTCAATGCCTCTGGAGAAATCTGATAAACTGCATTTGGACTGTTTATAGGTCTATCAGGTTTGTCAGGATTATAAAGCACAATCCCAGCCTGTACCATCTGATGCGTGCTGAATCTACGGAAAGTTTCTCTTGTATTTGGAGCATATTCCTTGTTGTAGTACTCTTTTGCAAAAGTTATCATCGGCGTTATTCCGACAAGTGGATTTTCTGCATTTTTCCATTCCTTTTCGGGAGTAACGTTTAACAATGAAAGCAAACAATATGCTGTTCTTTCATTTTGTTGAGCCGATGGCATTCCGAATTTTTTGAGAATGTCGATTGCCTCTTCAAGTTTCTGTTTTATCTGTTCTTCAATTTTCATTTTATTACAGCCCTGGAAAGTTTATCGAAAAGACTTTGATTCCATTCCTTTTCAGATTTCAATTGTGTTCCCAAATTTTCCAAATCCTTGGTATTAGGATAAGGAAGATTTCTCAAATCTGTAGCGTTGACTTGTGTATGACCGCTAAAAAGCCGAAATTTCTCATCAATGTATGTTGAATTAAGCCAACAAATTAATCCGTAGGCAATATTTTCGGAAAGACCAGATTTATTTACATGAAAAACATTCAAATGATTTTCAAAGGCAATGTTTTCTTTTACAAAATCCGCAGGGGTGATAAGAGAAGCAACAACTCTTTTTGTTTCTTCTTTTGTGGAAAAACGTTTTACAAGTACATAAAAGCCTTTCGGAAAAAGTTGTTTATTAACTTCGTCGGACTCTAAAATTGCGTTTGGCTTTTTTGATTTCTGCGGCCAGGAAAGCCGATGATTTTTCAAATGAACAGAATAAATTAATGGTACGGATTTTTCTGCATAATCTTTAAGCAAGAGGTTCTTCATTCTGAAATCAACAACCGGTCCAGTTGAAACTTTTATTCCTAAATCTTTTAGGTTCGAGTAGACTGTTAAATTTTCGTTTCCAATTTGCCGCTTAGTAGGGATATTGAAATATTTTTCGCTATCATTTTCATGCAGGATTTGATTGAACGGAACATCGAACTCAGAAAGTCCTACGAAAGAATCATCATTACAATAAGAAATCTTTACATTTCTTTGTTCTGCATTTTTCTGAAGCATTATTATTATGTTTTCCTGCAAAACTGCTTCATCCTTAAATGCTTTATCACGAGATTCAAAAAGGTGTATGTGCTTAATTGCACAGTTTTTTAGGATAAATTCTCGGAACGGCTTATAATAGACGCCATTGCAAAAACTTCTTGGAACAATTGCAACTATATACCCATTATCCTCAGTAAGAGAAATCGCAGCTCCCATAAAAGCCGAATATAGATTTACTGTTTCCAATCCGAAAGCACGTGCAGACTGTCTCTCTTTTGAATTTGTCAGAATCTTTTTATACGGTGGATTCATTATAACATGAGTGTAAGTTTCATTAATTTTCCAAGTGTATTCAAAAGAAGTTTTTTCCAAAAAATCTTCGGAAATTATTTCATAATCTGATTTTTGGAAAGCCGAACTTGACGAGGCTATATTTTTACTTAAGGTTGTATATACATCTTTGTCAATATCATAGGCAGAAACATGAATTTCCGGTGTATTCCATTTTTCTTTTAAGATTCTTTCCATAAAGGAACACGAAAGTGTTCCTATTCCTGCTCCTGGGTCGAGCAATTTTATCTTTTTATCTGTTGCAGGAAATAATGAAGACATGAAATTTGCAATAGGGTATGGAGTAAAATACTGCCCAAAAGTTTCCTTATGGTTTAAGGAAGTTTCAACTGCATGAGAAATACGTTCTTTTTCAAGTGTTTCTGCAAGTGCGAACATACATAAATTATACTATATTTTTGATTTTACGACTATTACTTTACAAACCAGCGCCTCAAGTAGCGGGCGTCCACATAACGAGGGATTGTACCGCCCGCGGATTATCCCGCTGTAGTTTCAAAAAAATCCGTATTTCTAGGCACATTTGCAAAATCTGTCGCTTATCCTGCACTTCGGTGTAATCTGCACATTGAAAATAGACACTTGTCGCTTATAATGCAAGTGAGCGTTAGGGCATGGAGCAGCTGCGAAACAAACCAC
>JAZSJM010000200.1:0-2236 GCA_045534325.1 Treponema sp.
AAGAGGCGGAAAATGTTTACTCTCAGGACTACGGCTGGGGCTTGAGTAACGACGCCACATGGGAAGCACAGAATGCTGCTAAAGATAACGGCAACGGTTCTGACGGTGGCAGTACTGGTTCTGGCAGTTCATCAGGCTTTAAGCGCAATTACACTTGGGACGAAAAAGGGCGTTTGATTGCAACAAGCGATCAGAATGCAGACGTAGAATACCTCTATGGCGAAGACAATCAGCGTGCGGTCAAATCGAGTGACACAGGGGAGACACTTTATTTCAACAATTTCTGGACATGGAGCAGTAACTCTGCTGTTTATAACGGCGAACGCACGGCTAAGCACATATTCCTGGGAAGCGAGCGGATCGTAACAAAACTCAATAGCGCAAAATACCCGACTTACAGTGAGGAAAGTGCATCGACGTATTATTATCACTCTGACCATCTTGGTTCTGCCAGCGTGATTTCTGATAATGATGGCAGAGAGTATGAGAGAATAGAATACACTCCTTACGGGGAAGTCTGGATTGATAAGGCCAGCGCGACTTTTAAGACGGCATATCGTTTTACGGGGAAAGAACGGGATGATGAGACCGGACTGTATTACTTCGGGGAGCGCTATCTCGATGCTAAGGTGAGCAGGTGGCTTAGCTGTGATCCGGCTTTAAGTGATTTTGTTTCAGGACAAACGAACGGCATGTCCGGCGGAATATTTAATTCTGTTAATATGAATCTTTATCACTATGCGGGAAATAATCCTATAGTTGCAACGGATCCTAACGGAAGTGAACTTTATGTAAAAAGTGATGACAGTGCTTATCGTCAAAGAGTGTTGGAGGATATTCAGAAACTTGCTCCTAACGCCGTAATGGATGAGACAGGAAAAGTTACTCTTAATGGCGATACGGTTAAGGGGTATGAAAAAGGAACTGAACTGATAAAAGGATTAGTTGATGATAAAAGAGAAGTAAATATAAAAATGGGTATTAAAAATGAATGTATACCACAAGTAATAAATCCTATTACAGGGGAAAAATTATCTGATGCACAATTGAGCTATTATATGAATGGAACTGGAAATAAAGCCTCCGCCGATGTAATTTATAATTTTAATTTGCCGGAAAAAATAAAGAAGGAAGATGGATCTGACTGGAGTCGACCGGGTTATTTAGGTTTATGTCATGAATTAATTCATGCAAAACACTCTGTGTCAGGGACAATTTCACCTTCTTTAGAGCTTGAAGAAAAACAAACAGTAATTGAAACAGATATAATCATAAATTCATTAATAAAAGCAGGTGTACCAGATATTACAGAAAGAGGTAAATACTAATGAAAAAGTATTTATTGTTTTTCTGGTTTCTGTTAGTAATGTTTTCAGGTTTTTCAGAATCTATTCGTGTTTTTGTTGATTCAGCAAAAGTTCGTGATGGTATGCTGGCTTATAGTATCAGAATAAAAAATGAATCAAAAGTTGATTTGATTCTGACAGATATAAGAGGAGAATATTATTCCATTCATAATGATTGTGTTTATATTGAAATGTATGCACATAATCCGTTTTTACATTTACATTCAATGATGGAATATGTACCTTTGTCAGATGACTTCAAATTATTAAAGAGAAATGAAGTTTTAACAGTATCAAAGGCATATTATCTTAGTAATTATGAAAACAATAATTTTCATACGGGATATCCTTTTAAAAACAATTCAAAATTAAAAGTATTTTTTCTTATAGGTTACTTTACTGCAGATAATCAGGCTATTAAACAGACTTATACATATGAATACCTGAATGAAAATCAACATATAAATGAGGTTATATCTAAAGCTGAATTTAGAAAACTGAAAAAGGATGCTCAGTTGAAATTTCTCTTTTCTAATTGGAAGTATTATTCTCAGGAATATGAAATTTCTGATTATGCAAATATTGCAAGTGAAAATATTAATGAATCTGAAGAGCTTATTTATTACTTAAAGAACAGTAATTTTTTTGAGAAAAATGGTCGGAGAGAGTATTCAATTAATAGTATCAGTAACATATTTAAAAATTTAATACAAACGAAAAATAATATTGATTTTTATGAATTAAAACGGCTCATAAAAGGAAAACTTTTATTGCAAACACCTGAGTCCCTTGGTAGCAGTAAGGAATACCGTGATTTGCTGATTTGCATAAATGGCTATGATTCGTTTTCAAATTTTATTAATAATTACAAGGAAAACGCAATTTATAAG
>JAZSJM010000224.1:0-2413 GCA_045534325.1 Treponema sp.
GGCCTCCGACTTACATATTAGCGCCTTTTTTATACGCCATCCTTGAGTTGCTTAATAAATCATTGTTCCGATACCGCGATCACTAAACATTTCTATCAAAAGTGAATGAGGAACGCGACCGTCTATGATGTGAGTACGAGGAACCCCACCCTCCCGGGCCATCATGCAGCACTCAATTTTTGGAATCATGCCTCCTGAAATTGTTCCATCCTCAAAATACTTGTGAACGTCTTCGATATGTATGCGCTGTATGAGTGATTTAGGATCATTAACATCCTTTAATACACCTGCAACATTTGTAAGCTGAACGAATTTTTCAGCTTTTAAGGCAATGGCAATTTTTGCGGCTGCAGTATCTGCATTTATGTTATATCGGCTCATGTCTCCCTGCTCACCTAATGCAACGGTTGAAACAACAGGAATAAAGCCTTCATCTAAAAGTGACTGAATGATTTCTGGATGAACTTCTGTAACTTCTCCAACAAAACCTAAATCCTCTCCATTTTTTTCGATTTTTTTTGCACGCAACAGACCAGAATCAACACCAGAAAGTCCAACAGCTTTTCCGCCCTCCTGCAAGATAATTCCACAGATATCTTTGTTTAGTTTTCCGGTCAAAACCATCTGTACAATTTCCATAGTTTCTGCATCTGTATAGCGTAAACCGTTGATAAATTTTGATTCTTTTCCCACACGTTCCAGCATATTATTTATTTCAGGTCCACCACCGTGAACCAAAACAACTTTTATACCGATGGTGCTTAAAAGAACTATATCTTTCATTACGGCAGCTTTTAACTCTTCATTGAGCATTGCGTTTCCGCCGTATTTTACAACAACGGTTTTTCCGACCCAGTGACGAAAGTAAGGGAGTGCCTGTACAAGCACATCTGACCAATGGAAGGAATCCACGCGGGGATCTATTTTTTCTCTTAAATCGTTTTCTGTATTTTCAGCCATAATTTTTTCTCCATATACTTGCCTAGCGTTAGGGATTGTAGTGGCGCCAAAGGCGTTCGCAAAGCGAATGAAGCGTAAGCGCAACCACGAAAAGCCCGGCCTGCTTTTATCTGTCGTCAGACAGGTAAAAGCAGGAAACGCCCCAAAATTTTAAGTTCTGTAATCTCCGTTTATTTTTACATAGTCGTAGGTAAGGTCACATCCCCAGGCTGTACCTTTTGCAGTTCCGTCTTCCAGTTCCACAAGGATATCAACAGCTTCTTCGGAAAGTATTTTTTTTGCTTTTTCTTCATCAAAGTTGAGGGGAACTCCATGTTCAAACACCTTTATGGAATTTTCTTTTGCACCGTTAACCTTACCATCCTCAAAATAACGTTTTGCACCTTCGCGGCTTAAAAATGAAACAGAAGTTTTTTCCGGGGTAAAGAAGAAGCCTGAGTATCCCATTGCGTCAAGGATTCGTCCCCAGTTTGCGTCAGCACCAAAAAAAGCAGCTTTTACAAGATTTGAACAGATTACAGCCTTTGCCAATCCACGAGCGTTCTCAACAGTGTCTGCTCCCGCAACAGTGCATGTTACAAGTCTGGTTGCGCCTTCTCCGTCAGCGGCGATTTTTTTTGCCATCTGAGTGTTCAAAGCGTTCAGAGCTTCCACAAAAGCGTCAAAATCGGCTCCTTCTGAAGTTATTTCTGCGTTTCCAGCCATTCCGTTTGCAAGAATGATGAGGGAATCATTTGTGGAAGTGTCTCCGTCAATTGATACACAGTTATAAGTCCCAGCTGCAGAAATACTGAGGGCTTTTTTTAGCATTGGGGATGAAATTGAGGCATCTGTCGTGATAAAGCCAAGCATTGTGCCGAGGTTGATATGAATCATTCCGCTTCCCTTTGCCATTGTTCCTATGCGGACTGTTTTTCCGCCGATTGTTGTTTCTAAGGCAACTTCTTTATAGCGTGTGTCTGTTGTCATTATTGCCTGACGAGCCTGAACGTGACCTTCTTTTGAAAGTGAATCTGCAAGATTGTCTATACCGTTTATAATTTTTTCTACAGGAAGTTGCTGTCCGATTACACCCGTAGAAAGAACTAAAACATCGTCAGAATTGATGTTCATTTTTGCGGCCACAGCAACAGCTTCTTTATTTGCGTTATCGTACCCCTGCTGACCTGTACAGGCGTTAGCGTTTCCTGAATTTGCAATTACGGCCTGTGCTTTTCCGTTTGCGATATGATCACGGGTAAGTTTTACACATTCTGCTTTTACACGATTTTGAGTAAAAACACCTGCTACGTTACATACTTTTTCACTGTAAATTAAAGCAGTATCATAAGTCGTACGGCTTGATTTTATTTTGTTTAAAACACCGCTGGCAGTGAATCCCTGTGCAGCTGTAACTCCACCGTCAATAAAAGTAAAGTCATTATGCATAAAACACCCCTTTTTATGAATAAAT
>JAZSJM010000290.1:0-1716 GCA_045534325.1 Treponema sp.
GAGGAAAAAAAATGAATGTTACGGATTCTGTAAACTATGTTGGCGTGAGTGACCGCGAAATTGATTTGTTTGAAGGACAGTTTGAAGTTCCTGACGGAATGGCCTATAACTCCTATCTGATTATTGATGAAAAAATCTGCGTTATGGACAGCGTTGATGCGGCTTTTGGAGATCAGTGGCTTATGAATATTGAAAAGGCTTTGATTGAAGTGCCTGCTGCTGACGGAAAGAGCCGAACTCCTGACTATCTTGTGGTTCAGCACATGGAAATGGATCACTCGTCTAATATCAGAAAGTTTGCGGAAAAATACCCTGAGGCAAAAATCGTTTCTTCTAAGATGGCTTTTGGCATGATGAAGAATATGTTTGATGATGATTTTGCCAGCCGTCAGATTGTGGTGGGCGAGGGCAGTGTGCTCGAGCTTGGGGGCGGGGATGGCACTGCGGTCGGTGGTCATACGCTGAGCTTTATTGCGGCCCCGAATGTTCACTGGCCGGAAGTTATTATGACTTATGATTCTAAGGAAAAGATTCTTTTTTCTGCGGATGCTTTTGGTAAGTTTGGAGCTTTTGATTTTGATGACCCGGAAGGCTGGGAATGTGAAGCTCGCCGCTACTATTTTGGAATTGTTGGAAAATTCGGAAGTGCGGTACAGACTCTTTTAAAAAAAGTGTCGGGGCTTGATATTCAGACTATCTGTTCCCTGCATGGGCCTGTTTTAAGTGAGAATATCGGTCATTATATCTCTCTTTATGATACATGGGCTTCTTATGGTGTGGAAAGTGACGGAGTTGTGATTGCCTATACTTCGGTTTACGGGCACACTAAGGCTGCGGCTGAAAAACTGGTTGAGCTTCTGAATGCAAAGGGCTGTCCTAAGGTCGTTCTTTCTGATCTTGCCCGGGAAGATATTTATGAGTGCGTGGAAGATGCCTTCCGTTACGGAAAAATTGTTTTTGCTTCTACTACCTACTGCGGCGGCGTTTTTCCAAAAATGCGTGAGTTTATTGAGCATCTTGTTGAGCGTAATTTTCAGAAGAGGACTGTTGCCTTTATTGAAAACGGAAGCTGGGCTCCTGCGGCCACTAAGGCTATGAGGACTTTGTTAGAGCCTTGTGAGGATTTGTCATATCTGGACTCAAAGGTTTCTATAAAGATTTCCATGAAGGATTCTGATGTGGTGGCTTTGGAAAGTCTTGCTGATGAATTGCTGGCATAATTATGGAAAAAGAAATGGTCTTTTCTCCGCTTCCTGGAAGTTCGCTTGTAAATGAAAGTTCCGCTCTGTCTCCTAAAAAGTCTAGTGTAAGGCGGGTTCTTGGCATTGACCCGGGGCTTGCAAATACTGGCTTTGGCGTGGTTGATTTTTGTGATGGCCGCTACCGCATGGTCAGCTATGGCTGCATAACAACAAAGTCTGATCAGCCTCATGGGGAAAGGCTGCTTACAATCTACAGCCGCCTTTGTGCAGTGATTGACGAGTTTCTGCCGGACGAAGCGGGAATGGAAACTTTGTATTTTGCTAGGAATGTTACTTCTGCCATGGGGGTTGCCGAAGCCCGGGGCGTGGTTACCCTTTGCCTTGCCCAGCACAACATAAAGCTTGGGGAATATCAGCCGAACCAGATTAAGCAGGCAGTAAAGTCGGAGGCCAAGCGGTCTTAGGAAGACAATACTAATGGCCAACTCCTTGGCCCACAGAACGACATGGCTAC
>JAZSJM010000172.1:0-3850 GCA_045534325.1 Treponema sp.
ATAAACTACCCGGTAATGCACCCGAACTGCCGCTGTACAGTCGTTCCAGAATTTAACGATGAAATATCGGAATTGTTCAATGATGATGAGGACATCCGCCTTGCCTATGACGAAGAGCGGAATCATTACGATGTTCCCGCCAGCATGACATATACGCAATGGCGGGAAATGGTGGGTGCGGATAAAAAGAATTAGCTTTCATGCAAATTGAAACGCTTCTGCAATGATTCACAGTTTTTCAGTTCATTGTCTAACGCTTCCCGAATCCGCCCGGTTTCGGGCAAATTTTCGGATTGCTCTCTCAGCGTTTTCATATAGCCGTTAAGTGCGGCGTTCAGCGTCTCCAGCTCGTGGGTGTCCGCAGGTTCTTCGATTGCAACACTTTCAGAGAACGGCTTGCCCGTTTTTTTGTCTACAATCTGCAACCTCAATTCTGCGTCAAGGACATCAAGGACACGCTTCATCTCTGTCAGCTTCCAATCGGTACGGTTCATCTTGTTGTAAAGGTTCTGGCCAGTCTGTCCTGACAGCTTGGCCAGTTCCTTAAACTGAATCTTGCGTTTGCCGCAAATCGTGCGGATTTCTTCCGGCATATTGAAAGTCTCTATTGTCTCCATGTAAAACCTCGTATAAATAAAATACACTATAAAATATAATGTTTCAATATTTTACAGTGTATTTTATTTAATTTTTTATTCTTATTCTTTTCTTTTTCTGTTTTCTTCAAAGAGTTTTTGAAATTCTGCAATCAAAACTTTATCATCAGTGATAATCTCAAAGCCGTGTGACCATTCCTCGAAATTTCCGTGAATCAAAGTACACCCTCTGTATTTTTCTGCACAATGTTCACCCAGAAACTCTATAGATGATGAATATATTATGGTATATTTTTTCAGTTCATTTTTAATTTGCTCGACAGTACAATATCTAGTTTCAGTCATTTTACTGCTCCCTGCTGATTTTTAAGGGAATCAGCTAAACCCATTTTTTTATTCTTGACTTTTCCATTTCATAGCAAGTTCAAGAACTTTTCTTCTTCCAAAAAGTGATTTTTTAATTTCTTCACTTTTTGAAAAATCCAAATTGCAAGCTGTCAATAATGGATTTTTTGACTGGTATTTTTTTGCTTCATTCAAAAACCAATCAATCAGAATATCACCTGCTGAAAGATACATTCTTCTTGATTCTGATGTGATAACCTCATTGTATGCCCTTGCTATCCCTCTTTTCTGACATTCAGCATAAAAAAGATTGTAGTATTTATTCCATTGTTTTTTGTCTGTGGAAATCATGCAAATATCATTGAAATTTGTGATTCTGTCACCTTTTTTGATGTTTGCCCTTTTCCAGTCTTCACAATAAAAAAAATCATTTTCAGCAATAATTTTTTTATTGATTTCTTCTTCTTGATTCTGCAAAAACTCATGCCATGTTTTAGCAACAATAAAAGCCTTTTGTTCTTCTGAAAAATTTGTATTTTCAAAAGATTCAGGATTTTCTTCTTTCCAAATTCTGAAACTCATTTTTTCAATGTATTCTTTCAAGTCCTTCCTGGCCTTTTTTACTAGGCTAGTGCTTCCACACCCTCTAAGAAGTTTTAACCTTCTTTCTGCTTCTGTCTTGTTCTCTTTCATTTCTGCTAATGTCATAATTAAGCCCCCTATCTGCTCTTGATAATATTATATTACACTATATAATATACTTAGTCAAGTAAAAAATGGAATAATATATAAAAAATTAAAAATAATAGTTTATAAATGCACAAAATATTTAATTTTTCTATTGACAAAATAAATTATATAATGTAATATAGAATCATGGAGCAAGGGAAAGACCTTGCAAGGAGCTGAATATGAAATATACACTGTTTCAAAAAGAAAACACTAAAGCAATTTGGGCTGATTCAATCAGATATGCTAAAAGAATGGCAGATGAAGCTATTAGAAATATAGATGATAATGGCTCATGCAACTTTGATGAAACAATGGTAAAAGTAGAAAAGATTTTTTCTACTGAAGAAACTATTGCAATTTTTAAAGAATGTGGCATAAGTGCAAGGAAACATAAAAAAGGGTGGTTGCTTGTTGGTGGCTTTCATGGCCAAGCATGGAAAAATACAGCATGGCATAAGAAATTTGCAGAAATTCTTACTGAGGAATGTTTCACAACATCAATTTATTATCAATTAGATTAGGCAAATTCCCCTCTTTATGAGGGGTAAGGGGGAAAATATGAGAAGAATTGACAAACTTAATGGTTTAAAAGCATGGTGGAATAAATGGGCTAAAGAGGAATATAAAACCCCTCTATCAGCTGAGGAGCTGAAAAATGAATGTATTTCAGAATATGAAAATACAGGCAGTGTTGAAATGAGAGCCTATCAATGCAAATTGGGGAGAACATTAACATTTACAGGAAAATAAGGGGGGGTAAGTATGAAAAGATACTTTGTAAAGGTTGGGAAAAAATACCTGACAGATTTTGAACTGAACGAGCCTAAAAAGGGTGTCCGCTCAATTCAGTCGCCTCGATACTCTGAATCAGAGTTCGTGCCTGTGCTTTCTGCTGAGAAGAGGGAGATAGACCCGATAACGCTAAAGGGGTTTATGTCAACGCTCATAGAATGGAGCAGGTGGAACAAATGCCCCGAAAAGGTCATTATAGAGATTGAGGAGGCTTGACATGGAACTTCCAAAAATTGAAAAAAACTTTGTCCTTGTTGAAATCATTCTGCAAGGACAAACAAACTGGCGAAAAGCCATGTATTACAGAAATGGTGGTAAGCCTTGTTTTGCAAGTTATGGATCAGAAATCCCACCAGATAAAATCAAGGAATGGCGATACCAGGGGGAATAAAAATGCAGAAAATTGAAAACTTCAAAAACACTTTCAGAAAAGAATGGTCTCTCTACAAGCATGGAGAAAAAGACACTGTGAAACTTAAAAGAGGATTCGCAGAAATAGGACTTGTAACAGGTGCTTTCTATGCCCTTAAATCAATTCCCGAAGGATATTGCAGACTTTTTCCTATTTCTGAAAATGGAATAGAGCAACTTATTGAATTTTTAGAAAACTAAGAGAAAAAATAGGATAATTCACACATGCAAATTATCTTGCATTTTTCGCAAATGTGATTTATATTGTTTTTAGAAGCTGTAAGCTCATAGATTATTCTATGGGCTTTTTGTCTTTTAAAGGGGATAAAGTGGAAAACTGGTTCAGATGTCCGAAATGTAACAAGCCGCTCTTGAAAATCACAGAAAAAAGCATTGTGAGGAATGAAATCTATTGCAGGTGCTGCAAGACTTCCTTTGATGTTGACATTGAGGGCTTGAAAATCAACAAGGCAGAGAAGAAAGAGAAAACGGCTTAATGTTTGCCATAAAAGCATGACATCGCAGGTTGGGGAAGTGGCTATCCCGTGAGTTTCATTCGCTCAATGTCGGCGGTTCGATTCCGTCACCTGCTATAAGCGTGAAAACGCAATATTCCTTAAAGGAGCAAAATCACTATGGAAGAACAGAATCCACAGGCAACCGCAACGCCAGCGGACAATGGCGGCACAAACACACCTGCCAACACTCCGGCAGAAAACACACAGACAAAAGGAGCGGAAAATCAGCCTTACAAGATTTTTGAGACACAGGAAGAATTCGACCGACATTCAGCCGGAATCCTCAACAGTGCGCAGAAGAAAGCCGAAAAAGAGCTTCTTTCCCTGCTGGGTCTCAAACCCGATGAGAAGGACAAGCTCGCAAAGTTCAAGGAAGCCTATGACGTTACTTTGAGCGAATCGGAGAAAAAGGCGAAGAAACTGGAGACGCTTACAGCCGAATCAACGGCACTTAAA
>JAZSJM010000074.1:0-3941 GCA_045534325.1 Treponema sp.
GCTGGTATCAGAGATGATATAGCAAAATGGTCTATTATTCCCTATGAAGCTGTGGAAAATAAGTCAAATTTTCCTTTGACTATAAATAATTTTCTTTTAACATATAGCCGATGCCATGCTCTATATAATCGTGAATTATATATTTCAATGCTGATTACTAACTGTCATGGTGATAAAGCCAGAAAGCAAGCAGCCCGGCAATCCTTATGGAAGGCTCAAACGGGAGACGCATTGATATGTTCTCCAGATGGAGTTTTTGCAAATAACGCCCTTAGACAATCTGCGTATAAGAATTTATCTGATGCAGAAAAATTTATTCGTGAAGCAACTGATTTTAAAGAGAGTGTTACTTCTTTTGACTATAATGCAGATGGTCATAATGAATATATTTGTATGATGGAAAAATATACTGCATGTATTAGTCCTCGCGCAGGAGAAATTAACGAACTCAATATTAATGGTAACTATGCTGATAATTTAACTCGAATTGCAAAATTTGATAAAGTTACAGATGATTATGAACGCGGGCTTTTTATTGAACATGTATTTGATAAAAATGAATTCTCGGATTACAAAAAAGGAACACCCACTGGTTGCGGAATTTTTTCTAAAGTATTGTTTAAAGAAGTAGAGTTTAACGGTACAAAAAAAGAAATAAAACTAAAAGGGGAAGGAACCTATTCAAATTTAAATCTTCCTGTAAGTTTACGAAAAAAATATTTACTTAATTCAAATGGTTTTACAGTTCAATATATTCTAAAAAATGAAGGACCTATTGCATTTAAGGGCAATTTTGTTGTTGAGTCAAATTTCGCCCAGACAGATTTTACCTCTGCTCAAACAAATTCTTACAAAGTTGACTTAATTTCAAACGGAGACGGTATTACTTATGACCAAATAACAAAACCTGCAAGTCAAAAAAGCGTTTCTTTTATTCAAATAACTGATACATCAAATAATATTTCTTTTGTTTATGAACCTAATGAAGAATCTGGCCTTTGCTGCAGACCTCTATATTTTAAAAGGCCATCTGTTAATTCATCTTCTGGAGAAATTTCAGGAACTACATTTGTTTCTTCTTTGTTCTGGGATGTAGATCTTGCGGCTGGAATGGAAATGGAAAAGACAATTAATTTTACGATTATAACTCCTAAAAAACGTCGTACAAAAAAATCATAAAAAATAATTTAAAAAAAAGCGGTTTGTATAAAATAATGATTTTTTGTATAATCATCACTATATGAAAAACATTAAACTAAACAAACGACTTATTACTTCAGCACTTCCTTATGTAAATAATATTCCTCATCTGGGAAATTTAATTCAGATGCTTTCAGCCGATGTTTTTGCACGTTTTTGTCGTAGCCGTGGTTATGAAACTATGTATGTTTGTGGTACAGATGAATATGGTACTGCAACAGAAACAAAAGCCTTACAGGAAAATAAAACACCAAGAGAACTTTGTGATTATTACTATGCTATTCACAAAGATATTTATGAATGGTTTAATATTGCCTTTGATAAATTCGGACGCACTTCTAATGAAGAGTGTACTCAGATCACACAGTCTATTTTTAATGATTTAGACAAAAATGGATTTATAAAAGAACATACAAGTCAGCAGCTCTTTTGCCCAAAGTGTCAGATGTTTCTTGCAGACCGATATGTTGATGGAACCTGTCCAAAATGTGGTGCAACTGATGCCCGAGGCGACCAATGTGATTCATGCGGTACTTTACTTGATCCAACTCAGTTACTTAATCCTCGATGTCATACATGTGGTGCAACTCCAGAAGTAAAGGAAACAAAACACCTTTATATTGATTTACCTTCAATTGCTCCAAAACTTGAAGAATGGATGGAAAAGCAGAGTGTTGAAGGAAAATGGGCTCAAAATGCCATCCAGATGACAAAAGCCTGGATTAGGGACGGCTTAAACGAGAGAGCTATTACTCGTGACTTAAAATGGGGTATTCCAGTTCCTAAAGAAGGATACGAGAATAAAGTATTTTATGTTTGGTT
Source organism: Treponema sp. (assembly GCA_045534325.1). GTDB lineage: Bacteria > Spirochaetota > Spirochaetia > Treponematales > Treponemataceae > Treponema_D. Next base: position 2,023 of record JAZSJM010000074.1, read on the forward strand.
CAACGCTCCCATTGGATATATGTCAATTACTAAACAACTTGAAGATGAACTGAAATCACAGGGGAAGAAATCATTTGACTGGAAAAAATGGTGGTTGCCGGAAGAAAGCAGTGAACCATTTGAAGAGAAAGTTGAATTATTTCAGTTCATTGGAAAAGATAATATTCCGTTCCATACCGTAGTTTTTCCATGCTCTGAAATTGGTACTGGAAAAAACTATACAAAACTTTACCATATGTCATCTACTGAATTTTTGAATTATGAGGATGGAAAATTTTCAAAATCGAAAGGGGTAGGTGTTTTTGGTTCAGATGCAAAAGAATCTGGTATTCCAGCTGATGCATGGAGATTTTACATTTATTATAACCGACCTGAGAATCAAGACTATCAATTTACATGGAAGGATTTTCAAGAAAAATATAATAAGGAACTTATTGGAAATTTAGGAAACCTTGTAAACAGAACATTACTATTCATTAATAAAAATTATGATGGAAAAATTCCTTCTGGCAAAAAAGATGAACAGTTATGGAAACTTGTCAAAGAAAAAGAAGAAAAAGCAACACAACTTCTTGAATGGGCAGAGTTAAAAGAGGCTCTTCATGTAATAATGGAAATTTCTGATTTGTGTAATAAATCATTTCAGGAAGCTGAACCATGGAAGGCTGTAAAAGAAAATAAAGAAAAAGCTGATAATGTCCTCTATAATCTTTCCTATGTGATTAAAGATTTAATGATTTTAATTCAACCATATCTACCTCAGTATTCGCAGATTGTTGCTGGTTATCTTGGTAAATCAATTTACACATCAACATTCTCTAATCCTGGTGATAAAAACGCTCTTACATGGGATGATTTGGGAAAACTTGAAGGATTGGATACAATATCTGAAACTTCTGTATATTTTACACCTCTGGATAATAAAACAGTGGATGCATTCCGCGTAAAATTTGCAGGAAAGCAAGAAAATAGAAAAGAAGAAAAAAAGAAAGATAAAAAGAAAAAAGAAGAGCCAAAAATTCTACCTCCACAAGAACAAATTTCTTTCTTTAACGAAAATATTGAGCTTACGGTTGCAAAAATTGTTGATGTTAAGCCAAATCCTGAAGGTGAAAAACTTTATATAGAAACTCTTGATGATGGTTCCGGGATTACTAGAACGATTCAATCTGGTTTACGTATGTATTTAAGGGAAGAGGATTTATTAGGTAAACATGTTGTGATTGCTTCTAATCTTGCTCCAAGAACCATGCGTGGTGTTGAGAGCCGGGGCATGCTTTTAGCAGGAGACTATAAAGAAGACGGAAAAGACTGTGTAGAAGTTTTGGATGTAAATTGGGCAAAACCTGGAACAAAAGTAATCTTAGAGGGAAGTGATATTAATAAAACAAAAAAATCTGAGATTTCTGGTGATGAGTTTTTTAGCGTAAGTATCAATGCCGTTAACGGAATTGTTGAAATTGCAGGAAAAAAATTTCTCGCAGATGGAAAACCAATAAAAACATTTAAAGCACTTAACAGTGAAATCGGTTAATAAATGGCTGTTGAAATTTACATTTTTGACCTTGACGGAGTAATTATAAACTCTGGCGAAGATATAGCTGACAGTGTAAATGCGTCATTAAAAAACTTCGGTTGTTGGAATGTTGATACTCAAAAGATTATTTCTTTTATCGGGGATGGAGAAAAAAAATTAATTCTCCGTTCCTTAAAAGAATCAACAAAGAATAAATTTGATGAATCAACTGAATATAATAAAAAACAACTTGAAGATATTCAGAAGTTTTACCACGAATATTATTTGTCTCATTGTGTTGTAAAAACATATCTTTATGCAGGTATTAAAGAATTATTAAGGGTTTTAAAAAAGAAAAAAAAGTATACGGTTATTCTTTCAAATAAGAGTGTTGACTGTGCAC
>JAZSJM010000275.1:0-2674 GCA_045534325.1 Treponema sp.
CCTTAGAAGCGATGTCTTTGATTTTTTCCAAGCCTGCCGAAAGCTTGTCGTGATAGTCTTTTTCCAAATTGTTAAGCTGCTGTTTGAGTTCATCAAAATCTTTTTTTCTGTATGAATATGTTGACTCATGCCGGTCTATCAAAGATTCAATATAACGACATTTCTCTTCAGCTTTTTTTGTTGTCAAGGCATATAAAGCATCATTTAAACTGCCATCTTTCTCAATATTGGTAAGCAGTCTTTTTTCCTGTTCTATTTTTTGAGCAAAGCAATCTTTCACAGTTCTACCATCAGAGTTCCTGGTTGACAAATCGGTAAGTTTTTCTTGCTCTGCTTTAAGATGTTCAATTCTATTACGACACCGTTCTTTACGTTCTTCCGATTTCAACTTCTGCGGATTTTCATCCTCATCCTTATTCCTGTTGTCATCACAAAAAGCAATAGCGTTCTGCCATATGCGTAAATTATATTGATGTTCAATTTTAGTAATCCTTGCATTCAAAGCATCTATTTGAGTCTTGCAGAAGAAAGCAAGCTTCAATGGGTGTCCTAACAAATTTTCCTTAAGTTTCAGAATTTTGTCAGCAGAGGTATTATCCGTTTTAGATGCTTCAAAACTTTTTTCAATCTCAGCGATATTGCTTCCTTGAATTTTTAAATATGCAAATTCACCAAGAGTTGTCAATGTGCTAGCAATAACAAAGCACAACACAACAATAGAAACGATTGTCCCAGCCAATGCAGAAATGCAACGAACAAAGCCTTTTGAACAGAAGTTTCGATTTTCTTCAGCATTTGCACCTTTTCTATAATGATGGGCAAAGACAGAGGGAAAATGTAAAATCTTTGACAAAATAGTGGCGTTTTTGTATTTCTCCCGCAAATGCAAATAGCGAGATTTTTCAGCTGCTTCAGAAATTTTCAAAAGCATCTGCATAACATTAACTGGTTCTGATTTTCTGTCCCACTCTTCTTTGAAATCTTCTTGCTCTGCTTCGGTAGTTGCTTCTGCAGAGCGATTTTTCCCAAACGCAGATATCGCCTGACAAAAATAATAATCACCACAATCACGGGTCAACATATTGTCGAAATCTTGATATGGTTTGCTCTTCAGTACATCTGTCAATTCACTATCCGGCTTATCAAACATATCCCATTTATTAATCGCAAGGCATACAGGAATGTAGGGGTTGATATTATGGATTTTTTCTAACAGAATCTGTAATTGGGTCTTAAAAATTTGCAGATTGACCTTATATATATCTTTGGTGATATCAGCAGGAAGCAGTACAATAAATGCATCTGCGCTTGTAAGTTCGGCAACAAGCAGCCTTGCTAATTTTGCCTCGTTTTTAGTGAATGTTCGATTAGCATCTTCTGTTCCAGAGCTTTTCTTTTGCAAACCAAACATAGAAAGAAATCTCGCAGAAAAAGCTCCAGAATCCGAAAAAAACTTTTGAAAAAACTCACCAGGATAATCAATGAAAGTAAGTTTATATTTTTGCTTGCCGTTGCCGGTAAGGTTGTAGCGAAACTTACATATATCGTCCCAATTCGTGGCAATTAACTTGCCATTATTGTTTTTATATTCATTGTATATGTTTAATTTTTGCTCATTGCCCCCCGATACAGTTATTCCAGAATCCTTATCGCCGCTAATCAAAATAAGAGATGAGAGCAATGAGGTTTTCCCGAAATTACGCCCGCCGAGAACACAAATTTTTAAGTTGGCTTGTTTTTTCATATTTAATATCTTTCAGGATTATGATTTTCTACAATACTAGAGGCAAAAGCATAGATATCACACGCAATCTCTGCCGGCTGAGATACTTTTGCCCGCCCACACTGGTGCATGACCCAAGTAATCAATTTTAATCGCGGAATTTTTTCAATATGGATTTCACTGCAACCGTCTGGAAGTAATTTTATTTTTTGTTCAGGATGCAGCATCCGTACTGAAAGTAGTTTCGTCAGATAGTCATCGCAATGAACGACTGCATTTTTTACTATTTCCTGATCAAAAATATCATCTTCTCGGGTGCTTTTGACGATTAGCGGACTGGGATCAAATGTTTTTTCGCTGACATTCACTCCAGTCATTCTTGCCAAGACCAATGTTCGCATATCTTTGCGAACATGGCAAAATCCCTTTGTATACCACACCCCATCAAGAAAAATCAAAGCATGAGGTTCAAACTCCCTTGCTGTTTCATTCCCTCTGCTGTCAAGATATTGGATGTGACAAATATTATGATTTTGCCACGCATAAAAAATATTCATAAAAATATCTGCATTGATTTTTGTGCGGTTTTCCGGTAAAATCACAAGTGAATCGATTTGAGCTTTGTCGAGGAAATCAGGATTATTGTATGTCAGAAGGTAATCGACCGCATTGCGGATTTGCTCTTGCATCGGGTCTGGGAAGATATGCTCCGCAATTCTCGCCCCGATGACAGCAGCGAGCATCTCTGTATCATCGTAAATTTGCGGGCAGGAGAAATTCCAACCGTGATGTGCGAGGTAATAGCCGTTGCGGACTTTATCGAATTTAATCGGAGCATCAAAGTCGTTTTTCAAGGTCTGAATATCACGGAAGATAGTCTTGGGTGTGCAGGAAACATTGAGGTTTTCGTCAAGGTCAGCCTTCCGCATCGCCGGAGAGCTTGTGGAGGAT
>JAZSJM010000135.1:0-1604 GCA_045534325.1 Treponema sp.
AACGGATAATTTATCCGTGCAAATTAAGGAGAATTCTAATGGCTGAGAACGAAATCGTACAGTTCAATCCAGTGTCGCTTATGCCGAGGACATTCAACGAGAAATATCAGATGTCGCAGATTCTGGCTAAATCTGGATTGATTCCAGCCGGGCTTAACACGCCCGAAAAAGTATGTGTCGCTCTTGAATGGGGGCACGAGTTGCAGCTGTCGCCTATGGTGGCGGTAAACAATATCGCCGTCATAAACGGCAAGCCGACCTTATCCGCTGACATCATGGCGGCGGTAGTAAAGCGTTCCCCTGAGTTCGGCGGCATCAAATGGATTCAGCAGGACGATAAGGTTGCCGAATGTATCATCACTCGTAAAACGGCAAACTACACGGAAGAGATACACAGCAGGTTTACTTATGATGATGCGGTGAAAGCTGGTCTGACCAATAAAGATGTCTGGAAAAAATACACGAAAAGAATGCTGAAACACAGATGTCTTTCGTATGGCTTGCGTGACGCTTTTCCCGATATTCTTGCTGGTCTTTATAATCCCGAAGAAATGGAGAGTGTCATTGAGCCGGTTGTTGGTGAGCGAGACATTACGAATGAAGCGACAGCAACAGTTCAGTCCGAAGTAACAGAAAATCAACAGACAGTGCAAGAACCTGTTCCCGTCGTGAACATGGACGAAATCAGAAGTGCAGAAATTACGGACACGGCAATAGCCCTTGAACAGGTTTTGAATGACAACAAGCGGTATTTCAAGAAAGACGAATTCGAGAAAGCCCAGCTTTGCTTGCAGAACGGAACTACAGAGCAGATTGAAGCGATGTACAAGTGGGTTTGCGGTTATGTCGAGTGGGCTAAAAATAAGTGAGGGGATAAAAAAACGTGTACATTCCTTGCAGATATTTAAGAAACGAATATTTAGTAAAAAATATCTATCTTGATGAATACTGGGCTAGTTTAGGTCATACAGTTTTTATAATGGAAACCCCATACCGTAAGCTGACGCTTATGGAAAAAGTTCTCCCAAAATACGAGAAGACTAGAATTTGTAAGTGTTGCGGGGAGAAAATCAGTGGTGATTACGGATATATTTCTGTTGACGATACATTTCTTTGGATATATACGCAAAGAAGCGGATATTGTAGAGAATGTGCAGAGAAAAAAGCTAAACATTTAACAGAAATAAATTCAAAAAATAACAAAATTCTTTACGAGCAGAGCAAGGTATATATAACTGCTCATGGCTCTCGGAGATATTATAAGGACGGAGGTATTGTTGAAGATGTTGGACAAGATATTATTCAAAACCAGCTTTATACAATAAGTATTTCATAGCATAGGAGAAAATAAAATGATTATCAAAACAAAACTTATTGACGGTGGCAAACTGCCAAAATACAAGACAGAAGAAGCGAGTTGTGCTGATTGCTATGCACGATTGGCAACTACATTTATTACTATTCCGAACGGAGCGACAACCTTAATCAACCTCGGATTTGCCGTAGAACTTCCTAAAGGTTATGAAATGGTAGTCAGACCACGGAGCGGGCTTTCAAGCAAGGGAATCGTTGCCGCATACGGAACTGTTGACAGTGATTACAGG
>JAZSJM010000166.1:0-3931 GCA_045534325.1 Treponema sp.
CCTACATCAAAACAGAATTCCGATACGCCTCTCAAGAAGGCATACAGGAAATCAAAAGCCCAACTCCAAATTATAGTTCAATCACTGACTTCATTCAGAAATCGGACGATATTCTTCAGGATAATATCCGAAAAATAATTCTTTCCAAGCATCTGGATGAAGTTGAAGTCTATAAAAAGGCCGATATAGACCGCAAACTTTTTTCCAAAATACGAACACAGCCAGATTATCACCCAAATAAAAATACACTACTCAAACTTTGTCTTGCAATGAATCTCAATACAGACGAAACAGAAGATCTGTTAAAATCAGCCGGTTATTCTCTTTCAAAAAGTTTGCAATCAGATTTGATTTTACGATATTGTTTTAGTCATCGTATTTTTGATGTAATAACAGTAAACCAAATTCTTGATCACTATGGTGAAAAGGTTATTTAGATTCTTTCTCTTTAAATTCATAATCTTTAGACCATTTTTCCCCAAAGAACGAAACTCTGGCAAACGGTTTTCCATCTTTTTTGATAAATAGATATGGTTTGTCTTTTGAAATCTGCGTAAGTGATTCCTGCGTAATTTCTGAAATATCTTTTGTTTCAGAAAAAAGGTCTTCAAAAAAATGGCCGATTACATAACTAACCGTGCAATTATGCCTGTCAGCTATTTGTCTCAATTCTTTTGTCGTGTCATCGGGCAAAGAAAGCAATTCATGTGAAAAGTATGGCAAAGGTGAAAGCTCAACTGATTTAAATTTTTCAAACAATTCAGCTTGCGTATTTTCTGTCGTTTCTTTTTTAGTCATAAAAATTCCTCCTTCTAGTTAAAGTAAGGATACAGTATGAACATTTAGAAGTGGTCGCTTTCAAAACGACAAATATATTTTTAACCGACACTGGTTCAATGAGCTGTGAAGAGTTCTGTAAGCTATGTGAGGGGTAAAACCTTCCCATAGTTTTATCTCACATTCCCACTTTTTCTTACTTTTTTTATAAAAATTCAACTTTAAGCGTCTGTAATTTTGCGAACTTTACTTTCTCGTGGTAAAATAAAAACGAAACGAGTAACAAAATGGAATACGAAATTACAGATACAATAACGCCACAAGAATATCTTGAAATGCGCACAATAGTCGGCTGGAAATTGTTTCCGCTTGAACAGGCAAAAGATGGACTTGAACATACAACACATATTGTCTGTTTTAGAAAAGACAAAAAGCCGATTGCTGTTGCAAGAGTTTTGTGGGACCACGGCTACGTTGTTTACATTGCTGATGTAATTGTTCATCCTGATTTTCAGGGGCAGGGAATTGGCCGCGACCTTATGAATCATGCATTGGATTACATCAAAAGTAAACTCAAACCCGGCTGGCGTATAATGGTAAACCTTCAGGCTGCAAAAGGCAAAGAAGGCTTTTACAAAAAGTTCGGTTTTATCGAACGCCCTAACCCAGACTTTGGACCCGGCATGCATCAGTGGTTAGAAAATGAACAGCAATAACAGTGCACTTGCACTTTTTATTTTTAAGGAGTTGAATTTATGTCTATGAAAATTTTTTTATCGCGATTAAACTTTCAGCTAAAAAAATTACCCGGCACTTATCTTAAAGTTTTAGCCCTTTCACTTTTATTTGCAGGACTCTGCACAGGCTGTGCCTCACCAGGGGGAAGTGGGGATTCTATTCTGGTCATCCCTGGCGAAGATACACCAGTAGACGAACTTTCAAGCGTAGATTTTGCAAGTAAAATGTGTGTCGGATGGAATTTAGGAAATACTTTCGACTCTGCTGAATATGGAACTAAACAAAACAAAGGAGCTGCTTACGAAACTGCATGGAGCATGCCTAAAACAACAAAAGCAATGATTAACAGAATTGCAGCAAAAGGATTTAAAACAATTCGTATTCCTGTAAGCTGGCACAATCATATAACTAATGAAACAAATTTAACAATTGATCCTTACTGGCTTTCACGTGTTAAAGAAGTCGTTGACTGGGCAAGAGAATATAAAATGTTTGTCATTATAAATATTCACCATGACAATTTAACAAGTGAACAAATGAGTTCTACTTACGGATTCAGTGTTAATACAGACACTGATCAACAAAATACTTCAAAAAATTATATTCAGAAAATATGGACTCAGGTTGCAAATTATTTTAAAGATTATGATAACCATCTTATTTTTGAACTCTTGAATGAACCAAGAAACATCGACGGACCAAATGCTGGCTTCGGAGATCAGCCAAATCTTTCAACTCTTAATGAAATCATTTCTCAATACAATCAGACTGCCCTTAATGCAATCCGTACTACAGGCGGAAACAACGCAAACCGCTTTGTAATGGCACCTTTTTATGCGGCATCCCCATGGAAAAACTCTGGCTGGACAGTTCCAAATGATACTGCAAGTGACAAAATCTTAATCTCTGTTCATGCATATGATCCGTATGAGTTTGCAATGGGAACTATGTCAGATACAACTTTTGCAGAAAACGAGGAAGGTTCTCAACTTGGTTATCTCTTCGATGAGCTCAAGACAAAATGGGTTAATCATGGTCGAGGGGTTGTAATGGGAGAAGCAAGTTGTACAGATAAAAACAATCTTTCTGATCGACTTGCGTGGTTTAACAGTTATATTCCAAAAGCAAAAGCAATAAAATGCCCGGTTATTCTTTGGGACAACATGCAGACTGCAAGTACTTCCAATAATGTTGCAGAACGCCATGGTTACTTTAATAGAAATAATCTCTCATGGATTTTTCCAACTCTTGTCAACGCAATGATTTCTAAAGCCGGCGGAGTTGTTGACTGTTATTCAACAGGGGGCGAAAACGGTAATGAAAATGGAGGTGAAAACTCTAGTGGTACTCCGATAGTAGTTTGGACAGGCTCTCAGGATTTGGGACATTGGAAAGGAGAAGATGCAATAACTCTTGCCTCTTCACTTTTTGCTTCTGCAACAGATTCTTCATATTTAAGACTTACAATCAGTAAAGGTGCAGAGTGCAACGCAACTGTAGAAAGTGGTGATCCTTGCTCAAATAATTATTCAAGTATCCATCCGATTACAAGTTGGACAAACGGCAATATAACATTTACAACTGATACAGCCAATGCCACAGTAAATTCCGACAAACAGCTTGAAGTTACAAACATAATTCCTGCAAACGGAACAACAACAGTAAATATAAGCCCAGATTCAACTTCATGGAATGCAATTAAATCAAATGGACTTATTATCTACGGGCATAAAGTTACAATTACAAAAATTGAGTTAATGTAATTTACTTCAACTTAGAAGAGCCGGTAAAACCTCAAGCGCGTGATTTTACCGGTTTTTTTTAATTGAATGGATTAATCTTCTGCGAAATTTTTTCTACGATATAATTTGCTTCTGCTTCGTCAAGACCAAGACCAAATTTTACAGTTTTCATTCCGTAGTCAAAACAAATTTTCTCAAGCATATCTGAGCTGCTTCTTCTGTAATTTACATTCACATATTCTGCATTTTGAATAACCCGTATATTTTTGACACTGGAAACAGCGTATTCTTTTTCGGATTTAAAACACAAAGTTTTCTTTGAAAGAATAATACTCTTTGTACTTACTTTAATTATTTCACGTCCGAAGAGCATCCATAAAATATATTTAAGTACAAAAAACCCGGCTACAGTCCAGGCTATAAGCCAGAAAACCACAAACATCGAAACCCCTGCAGTTTTTTTATTAAAAAAATCAATGAGCATATTCAAAGCAGTAAATTCTCCAAACGCCCATCCTCCAAACCAGGCCATAATAAAAATCAAAACAACCGGATGCCTTTTTGCTGGAATCGTTATCTGCAACGCTCCATCAATTTTTTCTATTGTACTTCGTCCTTCTGTATTTTCCATCATACCTCTTATTATAGCATACATATTATTTTTTTTATTATTT
>JAZSJM010000283.1:0-4302 GCA_045534325.1 Treponema sp.
TGAAGAACGCTTTGGAGTGCGAGGCTGACGCTCTGGCAGACAGCACTCACGTTTACATCCCTGCTGTTATGGAGCATGTTGAGCTTGCTGGTATTCACTCAGGGGATTCGGCTTGTGTAATTCCGCCGGTTTCAATCCCTGCTGACAACCTTGCCTCAATCAAAGAATATACAAAGAAGATTGCTGAGTCATTGCATGTTTGCGGTTTGATGAACATGCAGTACGCAATTGAAAACGGAAAGGTTTATGTAATCGAAGCTAACCCTCGCGCATCTCGTACAGTTCCGCTTGTATCAAAGGTTTGTGATACTCAGATGGCACGCTTGGCTACACGCATGATGCTTGGTGAATCACTTGAATCACTCGGCCTCAAAGACAAGAAGATTCCTTACTACGGAGCAAAAGAGGCAGTTCTTCCATGGGCACGCTTCCCTGGAGTTGACCCAATCCTCGGACCTGAAATGCGTTCTACTGGTGAAGTTCTTGGTCTTGCTGAAAACTTCCCACTGGCATTCTATAAGTCACAGGAAGCCGCAGGAAGTGAACTTCCACACGCACCAGCTGCCTGGGAAAACAAGAAGGTTCTTATTTCCCTCAGCAACAAGGAAGGCCAGAAAGATCAGGTTCTCGAAATTGGAAAGACCTTGAAGAATCTCGGATTCACACTTGTTGGAACACAGGGCACAGCAGACTTCTACAACGCAAACGGAATCAAGTGCGACGTTGTAAACAAGATTGGTGCCGGCCGCCCGGATGTAGTGGACTTGATTATGAACAAGGAAGTTTGCCTCGTAATCAACACACCGAAAGCTAAACGCAACTATGCTGAGGATAGGAAGACAATCCGCAAGGCTTGTTTGAAGTACAAGGTAAGCTACATCACAACAATTGCCGGTGCTCTGGCTGCGGTTAAGGGCATTGAGGCTGTAAAGAATGGCAACGGTGGTGAGGGTGGAGTTAAGTCGCTTCAGGAATATCACTCATTAATTCGCTAACGTTCATTAATGAATAACGAGTATTCGCTTACACGAAAACTCGCAGACAAATTTATAAACGCCAGTTCTGATGATTTAAATTCGGAACTGGTGTTTTTTTCTACTTTCGATGATTTAAAAGCCATTCTTTTATTTCATCTTTATTCATTTTTCCAGACGCTATATTTAATCCAAAATCAATCAGTTCGCTTTGGGTATATTCTATAATTACATTATTAACTTGTAAGAACAGCAAAGTCAGATGAACACCGATTCTTTTATTCCCGTCCGCAAAAGGATGATTTTCTACAAGAGAGTAGCATAATTGAGATGCTTTATCTAAAATATCTGGGTAAAGTTCGTTGCCCCCAAAAGTTTGGAACGGTGATTTTAAAGCAGAATCCAAAAGATTTTCATCTCGAATTCCATCCATTCCGCCAGTTTTGGCAATAAGAGAAGTATGGAGTTTTATAACCTGTTCATATTCAAAGAAAATCATTTTGCCAGTTCCTTATAAGCTTCCATATTTTGGCTTATAAGAGCATCGGAAGCTGCAAAAAGTTTATCATCTGAAACTGTCGAAAATGGTTTTTCTTCGTCTAAAACTGTGATTATTACTTTTCTACCGTCATACTGTTCAAGAGAATAATCATTTGTAAGAACCGTATTTCCCTGTATTATTCCAGTCGTTGCAAACATTTTACTTACCTCCATCGTTAATTATAGCACATTTTTTGAATTTTTGCAGAGTTTTTCAGAAAAGTTCGGATTTCCTTTTTAACACCAAATGCTACTGTGTATTTTTTCAATTCATTAGTTGGTATAAAGTGAAGCTCTGAAAACTCAAACCGAAGTGTTTTGGAATTCGAAAAGATTCTGAAACTTCAAATATAAATGTAGTCCATTTGGAAAATGGCAGATTGAATTTACACTCTCCAAAAGATTTTGTTTTTATTGATGAGAATGAAAGCCCACACTCTTCTTTGAATTCCCGTTTTGCAGTTTCAAAAGAACTTTTATCAAAAGGTTCTCGCTTACCGCCAAAAATAGACCATTTTCCTTTATCCGAATTTATGGTTCGTTTTCCAAGAAGAATACAATAAACATCCGAATTCTTTTTGAATAATGCTATTCCAGCACCTTTATATGTTTTGATTTTCATAGTTTTTTCCATTTGTTTCATGTATTCCATGTAATCTATTTATCCAGCTTCTTACGGTTTTGAAAAGGAATTTGCATGTAATATACGAGGAACTTATTTGAAGTATTAAGAAGAAAGTAGCGATTCCATACATGTTTGAAAAATATAATTGCTTGAGAGAAATCTGCTTTAGGACGATAACAAGAACAATTAAAAACATTGAATATAAATCTATAATTACAAAAGGCTTTGAAAAAAGAACCATTTTATTCAACCAATCCATCGTACACATAAATCGTTCTTTACATTTTTCTGTTTCTTCATCAGAAAAGTAACCTTTATTGAGATTGTCATCAATTTCATATAATGTACGAGGCATAGCTTCCAAACAGAATTTGGCTGGAAGTTTTGCATTCAATCCATAGAACCAGGTTGTTATGAAGATGATTTCACAAACTATAATTGCAACGAGGAATAAAAGCCCTGCAAGTGCTTTATATCCTGTCAATCCAAGTGAATCAGAAAAAAGTGGTAAACAGGCACAACCTAAAGAGACCAGTAAAAACAGGATTTGAGAAATATATAATTTTATGACTTCTTTTCTTATGAGTTTATCCATTTTACCTATTCCTTATATGTTAATTCCCAGAGAATTCAACCAATCTTTCATTTTTCTTTCATCAAAATTTGTAACAACAAATTCCTGCCCAATTTCAGCAGATTTAAATCTAGATGGATCTGTGACAGTATTGCAGTAAGAAATATCTGAACCTTTTAAGAATTCTGGGAGCTCCCAAATAGTCTTTGAATAACCAAGTTTAGTAAGGCGATATTTATCATCATAATTGAATGTACCAAAACGACTTCCGCAAATAATGATATTTTCACCTTTTTCAAATTCTTTATTCTGATAATGTAAATGTGTTTTTATGTCAGGATACTTATCTAAAGCCTTATCAATATCATTTACATGAACAATATCATCGACAATCATGTATCCCCAGATTGCGTGGATATCGTACATTGCGGAATCGTATGTTATTTTGTCATTTTCTAGAAATGTTTTCTTGAAAGAACCAAAAAACAAGAACACATCACCAGACTTCAATCCATGAGAAAGTAAATGGCTTGAGGCTTTATCACACTGACCGAATGCAGCATATGAGCGCATATTTCTAACGGTTTGAAGTTCTGGATCAAAATGAAAAACTGTATTAACAAGCCCTTTTTTAGCTGGTTTTGATGGAACATTAATTTTTTCAGCAATTTCTAATTGTTCAAAAATTTCTTTGAGAGTCAAATCTTGCTGATTTAGAATAAACTTAATATCTTCGGCTTTTATTCCTGCTCCTTTGGGATTTATTTCGGGAATTGGAAATGAAATCATTTTTGATTCCATTTCTTCTGGAAGAATAATTGATGGAAAACCACCATAAGAACTATCAAATCCTTTTCTACTAAAAATAACGTTCATTTTCTAATTCCTTTTTGATTAATCCAGAACCCAGCCAGCTTCAACCATATCTAAAGCGGAATTAAATGATGCAATAGTTTCATCACTTGGTTCTGGCATGAAGCCTCCTGATACGACTCCTTTGATAATAATTTTTGGCTCAATTTGTGTAACAAAGCCATAATTATGATCTTCATCTTTTACCATTGCACCACGACGGATATTTTCTATAGTGTTATCCTGTAATTCTTTACTCCATTTGTTCATAGACGGCCCCTGTTCTTTATTTCTAATTTAATTATAGCATGATAGTCAATATCATTAATGATATTGACTAGAACTTTTTTCAAAAATCTTTCAAAATATATGTATGTACTTTAATAAGAATCTAAGTTCTGAACGTAACAATCGTATTAATAAATTAATTCGCCGAATTCAGATGGCAGAAGCAAAAAATGAAATAATCAATAAAACAACGCTTAAGAATGAAGGTTTAGGAAGTCCTGCAACGCTTGGTCGAGAATTAGCTTTGATTGGCGATGAAGGCGAAAGAATAATTACTTTTGATAAGCATAAACTTACATTTCGAATGCATCCTGAGTGGAAGAATGCAAACCATATAAAAATTGACTCCATGAATTATATTTCTCTTGGTATTTTTAAATCACTTTTGAATCAGTATCAAAATACACCTCTTTATACAAATGTCCTTACAAAAGTTGGAGAACTTGCAG
>JAZSJM010000151.1:0-3346 GCA_045534325.1 Treponema sp.
TATATAACAGGGAGTTAGATAAATGCAAATAGATAAAACTGCTAGAATGTGGATACAGTGATATTAATATAACAAAAATTAGTTGTTAATTCGGTTTTTAAGACTTAAAATTATTTTATAGAAAACTGCGAGTTTTTGTGCCGTCCCCGGCGGTTGAGGAGTCGATTATGTCTGTTATTTGTTATTCTCTTGGTGCTGCTGAAGAAGTAACCGGTTCTAAACATATTTTTGAAGTTGATGGTCGTGCCTTTATGATTGATTGCGGTGCGTTTCAGGGAAAACGAGCTGTCGCTGATGAAAAAAACCGTAAATTTGAGATTCCTGTTGATAAAATCGAAACAGTGATTTTGACCCATGCTCATTACGATCACTGCGGTCTTTTGCCGCTTCTTGCAAAAAAAGGCTATGACGGAAACATTTATGCAACTCCTGCAACCAGGGATTTAGCTGACCTTGTAATGATGGACAGTGCACGCATACAAAGCAGAGACGCTGAATATTTACGAAAGCAGGCTCAAAAAAAAGGTGAAAAATTCAACTGGCAGCCTTTATTTACAGAAAAAGACTGTATAAAGGCAGAAAACCAGTTTATTACTCTGGGATATAATCGTCAGATGTATATTGCTCCTGATGTTGAACTTGAGTTTTTTGATGCAGGCCATATTTTAGGTTCAGCATTTGCTTACGTTACGATAAAAGGACAACGGGGACCAGGAAAAAAATCCCTTGAACTCCAGAAATTCAGTATATGGAATAAGCTGTTTGGCTGGAAAACCTCTGATGCAGAAAAAAAAGCTGCAAAAATTCAATCTGGTGAAGAAGAAGATCGCCGAAAATCTTCAGACCGCAGAAAAGCCACTCCAGAAGAGCAGGCAAAATATGACGGGCCGGAGCGACGCTCAGGATATGACAGGCGCGACGGAAAAGATGAAATAAGAATTTTGTATACAGGAGATTTGGGAAGATGCTCAAAACCTATTATTCGGGATCCGAGCACAAGAGTTCCGCCGCCAGATTATATTTTTCTGGAAAGTACTTACGGTAATCGTAAGCACGAAGGAACAGAAATTGCCATGGAGGAACTTCGCAAGGTAGTACGTCGTGCAATTGACCGAAAGGGAAAAATCATTATTCCTTCGTTTGCAATAGAACGTACACAGGAACTTGTTTATTATTTGCACCTTCTGTTTACTCAGAAAAAAATTCCTTCTATCCCTGTATATGTAGATTCTCCTATGGCTGTAAATGCTACAAGTATTTTTCAGGTTCATCCAGAATGTTACAGTCACGAAGTTGAGGAAGCATTTTTAGACCGTCATAAAAATCCGTTTGGTTTTGATCAGTTAAGTTTTGTAACTAGCGTTGATGAATCAAAGGCTTTAAATAACAAAGCTGGCCCTATGATAATTATTTCCGCTGACGGAATGTGTGAAGCCGGAAGAATTACACATCATCTTGCAAATGGAATTAGTGATCCTAAGAATACAGTTTTGATTGTAGGCTATATGGCAGAAAATACTCTTGGTCGCCGAATCCGTGATGGTGAAAAAGAAGTAAAAATTATGGATGAGTGGTATCAGGTAAATGCTCATATAGAAACAATTAATGCCTTTAGTGCTCATGCTGATTACGAAGAAACAGTAAAATGGCTGGATAAAATTGACACGAGCAGGTTAAAAAAGATTTTCTTAATTCACGGAGAAAAAGACGCACAGCTTTTCTTAAAAGATTACTTAAAAGACCACGGTTACAGGCATGTAGAAATTGTAAAATATGGTGAAAACTACGAATTAACATAAAAAAAAGTTATATAATGCCAAAAATGTAATTTTGAGCATATTTTATAAACAAATCTCTGGTTTTATTATAGATTTAACCAAGTATTTAAATTTATAGTTAATTAACATATCTCTAAAAGTGTAAAAGAAGGCAAGATAAATACTGTCTGAAAAGCCGAGAGTTTTTGTCTTTGCCAGGTTTGACATGCGATTTTTTATAGGAGATTTTTATGAGAAAACCAAAGTTTAATTCAATTATTAAATTAGTATTTGCATTACTTGCTGCAACATTTATGGTTGCAGGCTGTCAGGGGGGGGCTACAGATAATTCACCTGAAGACAAACCTTCAGGCGTTACATCTGTAACTTTAGACAGAAATACTTCTAACATTCTGATTGGTGCTGAAGTTCATTTGACTGCAACAGTAAAAGCCTCGGACGGTGTAGATACTTCTGTACTCTGGACAAGTTCTGATACATCAGTAGCTACAGTTTCGCAGGAAGGTGTTGTTACAGGCGTAAAGGCAGGAACAGTAAATATAACTGCGACAGCAAAAGCTGATTCTTCTAAAAAAGATGTTTGCGTAGTAACAGTTGGAGAAGCAGTTGATAGTGGCACAACGGAATGGAATTTTGCCACACAGCCTTCAAATATAGGAACTGATGAAGCAGCATATGACGATGTAGAAATCGCTGCCACATCATCTGGCTCGGCTAGTTTAACAGTTACAGCGAGTGCTTTAAAATGGGCTACTTCTTATCTTCAGACGGGGAAAAATACTGCAACATATACTGCATATGCTTCAAAATCTAAGGCTACATACACATTAACAATTACCTCGACTTCTACTGTAACGATTGAAATGGCGGGTTCAGGCAGTGATAATGAAACAAACAGATGGATGGTTGTAACTAATTCTAGCGGCAACGTAGTTGGAAAAATTGAATCAAGTGTTTCTGGAACAAAGCAGACATTGAGTTTAGAAAGTATTGCCGCAGGGGCATACACAATCTACACAAATGGTGTAAGAATTTATTCAATTAAGGTTGAAGGGGAATCTTCTGGTGAAACTCTAGTTTATCCTACGGGGCTTACTCTTGATCAGACTTCTTTAAGTCTTGATGTAAGTGATGATTCTACAACAACTACAGCACAGCTTGTTGCAACAATTACAAATGCTGCAGAAGTTACGGCTGGCCGTGATGGAATTGAATGGACAAGTTCTGATACTTCTGTTGCTACAGTTTCTTCAGCAGGTCTTGTTACAGCAGTAAAAGCTGGAACAGCAGTAATTACTGCTGCAACAGAATATGGCGACGGTGAAGCAACTTGTACTGTTACTGTAACGGGTTCTCCTACAAAACGGACAATTACTCTTGCAGACAGCCCTGTAGGCTATGCAAGTCTAGGTACAAGTTATGTTACAAGTGGAACTCAGACCGTTGTATCTACACGCTCAGAATTGGTTAATGCTTTGAAAAATGGTGGAATCATCATCATCGACGGAATGATCGACATGAGCGAGGGAAAACTGTGGGCAAGTGGAAAAACTTCCCTTTCAACGGCA
>JAZSJM010000146.1:0-1795 GCA_045534325.1 Treponema sp.
AAAGTTAGACTTTTATTGCGTAACAGATTTTTATATCTGTTACGCATTTTTTATGCAGCTGATTTGAGCCTATATTCCACCGAAGTCGGAGGCCAAGCGGTCTTAGGAAGACAATACTAATGGCCAACTCCTTGGCTCACAGAACGACATGGCTACGATCCGACTTAAAGTTAGACTTTTATTGCGTAACAGATTTTTATATCTGTTACGCATTTTTTATGCAGCTGATTTGAGCCTATATTCCACCGGACTCATCCAGCCGAGCTTTTGTTTGATTCTACGTTCGTTGTAATAAACGATATAGTTTTCTATCGCTTCTTTTAATTCATTAAAACTATAATAAATCACTCCGTAATACATTTCCTGCTTCATTACACCAAAGAAGTTTTCCATTACAGAGTTGTCGTAACAGTTTCCTTTTCTGGACATACTCTGATAAATACGGTTTTCTTTGAGTTCCCGGACATAAGCATTCATTTGATATGCCCATCCGCGGTCTGAATGAAACGTTCTCCTGTATGGACAGTTAGAAGTGCGTTGGATTGCTTCTTTCAGAGCAGTCATAATCCCTATGGCAGAAGGTTGCTTTGTAATGCTAAAACTTAAAATCTCACCATTATACATGTCCATAAATGGATCCAAATAAAGCTTTTGGATAATCATACGACCTTTATCATCTACTTCATAATATTTAAACTCAGAGGTGTCAGTAGTGACTTTTTGGTGCGGAATATTAGTTTTAAAACGTCTACGGATTCTGTTTGGCGCAATTCTACCCACCTTACCTCTGTAGGAACTATATTTGCGACTTTTTCTCGTAAAGGAAGTAACTTGCAGATTAAGTTTCTGCATAATCCGTTGCACTTTTTTCTTGTTTACCTTGTAACCAGTTTTTTGAAGCAGTGCGTGCATCCGTCTATATCCAAAGGTACTGTGCTCTTTGTGCAGTTCCAGAATCTTATCTTCAAGCTCTTGGTTTGGATTTTCCCTGTTAAATCGCTTCTGCCAATACATGTATGTTGCTTTTGAAAAACCAACAACTGCGAGAATGTCTTTCAGTTTAAACTCTCTTCGGAGGCTGTGGACGATTCTCGCTGTTTTTTCAGAAGAGCTTCCTCTTCCAAACGCAGCCTCCTCAGTTCTTTTAAATAAGCATTCTCTATTCTTAGTCTTAATAATTCATCTTCCAACTGTTTGATATGTTCTGCACTTGTATCTACAGAAACTGTTTCTGGTGTTGTGTTTTGCTTATTATTTATTGAACTCAATGCTTTCTTACGCCCCTTTTTCTTAGGTCTCAAGGCGTCAGGACCAGCCGTTCTGAAATCAGTCACCCATTTCGTAATAAGAGCTGGATTATTGATACCTTGTGAAATGGCTAGTTCTTGATATGAAACCTCGTTAGATAAATATAATTCTACCACATGAAGTTTATATTCAAAAGAATATTTTCTCTGCTTTCTAGAACGCAGAAGTCCATCTGCACCATTAGCATTATAATTTCTAACCCATCTGCGAACATACTCCCAACGAATGGAATATTTTTCACCTAAGTACTCATAACTTCCCTTTCCGCTTAGATATTCCTGTACAATTGTTTTTTTGAACTCATAGCTGTATTTTGCCATAAAAAAACTGACCTCCAAAAAATTAGATTTTTAGGTCTAACTTTTTGGGGTCAGTTCAAGTTAAATTCGCGGACTTTTTTTAATCACTTATTCATCCCATCTACCAGTTCAGCAGATTTTACGGTCATTTCGACCCATGCCGGGCGGAAGCCGCTTTTAATTGCATT
>JAZSJM010000228.1:0-13908 GCA_045534325.1 Treponema sp.
TTTATGGCATTTGATGCAAAATCAAAAATGGAAAAAACTCTTGAAGGTATCAAGAACGAAATGAATACTATCCGCACAGGTCGTGCATCAGCTTCTATGTTTGACAAAGTTCGAGTAGATTACTATGGACAGAAATCTCCATTGAATCAGGTTGCTCAGATTTCAATTCCAGAAGCAAGAACGGTAGTAATTTCTCCTTTTGACAAAAGTTTAATTACAGAAATTGAAAAGGCTATCCTTGTAGCTGATTTAGGTTTAAATCCATCAAATGATGGAAAGGTAATTAGAATCACTATCCCTGCCCTAACAGCAGATCGCCGCAAAGAACTTGTAAAACAGGCTAAATCATTGGCTGAAAACTATAAGACAACAATCAGAAACATTCGCCGTGATGGAAACGATGATTTAAAAAAACAGCAGAAAGCTGGTGAAATAACAGAAGACCAGTTAAAAAAAGAAACAGATGATCTTCAAAAACTTACTGATAAATTCATCGCTGATATACAGTCAGTATGTGATTCAAAAGAAAAGGAAATAATGGCTTAAAATAAAGCTGATTTAATTTTTAATGAATGAAGATGAGATAAAAGCAGGCGGCCTGCCAGAACATATTGCAATAATAATGGATGGAAATGGCCGCTGGGCTAAACAAAAAGGGCTTCCACGAACACAAGGTCACAAAGAGGGGCTTACTGCTGCAAAAAAAATTGTTAAAGTAGCTGCCCGATTGGGTGTCAGATATATTACACTTTATACTTTTTCTACAGAAAACTGGAAGCGGGCACAGGAAGAAGTCGGTTATTTAATGGGATTGATTAAAAATCACCTTCGTGCCGAGTTTGAATTCTACAAAGAAAATGGAATTAAAATTGAACACTTGGGAGATTTATCAGGTCTTCCAAATGATGTTCAAAAAGAAATAATTGACGCAAAAAAAGAAACAGAACATTTTACAGGTACGACTTGTATTCTTGCAATTAATTACGGAAGCAGAAATGAGATTTTGCGTGGAATAAAAAAAATTATTAATGAAGGCATAAGTGCTGATAAAATAACAGAGGAAACAATATCGAAATCACTAGATACATCATCAATTCCAAATGTTGATTTAATGATTCGAACTGGTGGAGAGCTTAGACTTTCTAACTTTCTATTGTGGCAAAGTGCATACGCAGAATTTATCTTTACAGATACGCTTTGGCCTGATTATACTGAAAATGAATTCTTAGAAGATATTTATAAATTTCAAAAACGTAACAGACGGTTCGGTGCAGTTCCGGATCAAAAGTAAAACAGGGGAAAAATATGAATAAAAAAGTCATTTCAAGACTTTGTATATTTTTTATCGGAGTTCCGGTAGTTATCGGAATTACGATGCTGAAAGATTTTAATCACATTGCCATTCATGCCCTTGTGGCATTAATGGCTGTTTTGGCAGCCAGCGAATTTTATCACATATTAGGCAGTAGTTTTAAATTACAGAAAAAAGCATTTGTCTTATCTTTAACTGCATTAATTCATTTAGTAATGTTTGCAAGAGCACTTTTTGAATTTGATGTATCATACGTTGATTTTACATTCGTTGCATCCATCCTTATATGTTTAAGCTACGAAGTTATATTTAATTCAACATTTGAAGATTCCAACAGCAGAATGGCTACATCAGTAATCATACTGACATATACAGGATTTTTATTTACATTCCTTACCCGCCTGACATTTTTAAACGCTTCACGACAGGTTCTTATTACTTTTTTGACAATGGTTTTTTTCTGTGATTCGTTCGCATGGTTTTTTGGAGTCCTTTTAGGAAAAAATAATAAAGGTTTCATAAAAGCAAGTCCAAATAAAAGTATTGCAGGTTTTTGTGGTGGAGTTTTTGGTTCAGTTTTAAGCGGAGTCTTAAGCTGGTATTTTTGGAATGACGATTTTTCTACTTATTCAATTCAAGATAATGTATGTATATGGTACATGGTTGGTCTTGGAATATTAATTTCAATTACCTCAATTCTTGGGGATTTAGTTGAATCAGTATTTAAGCGCTCTGCTCAATGTAAAGATTCCGGCTCGATAATTCCTGGCCGGGGTGGTGTTTTAGATTCTGTAGACAGCATTATATTTACAGCACCTGTATTTTATTTTGCAATAACTCATATCTACCCTTCTCTTTTACAGTAAAAATGAAAAATAATGATTCCATAAAAAAAGTTCTCGTTCTTGGCTGTACTGGTTCAATTGGAAACAGTACCATTGATATTCTTAAAAATCATAAAGAACGGTTTTGTTGCTGTGGTCTAAGCGCAAATACGAATAAAGAAAAAATAGAACTTTTAGCAGATTATTTTAACTGTCCATATTCATTAACATCTCAAGACGGATACGACGGAATAAAAAAATTAATTGACAAAACTAAACCAGATATCGTTGTAAACGGAATTGCAGGCAGTGCAGGGCTTATTCCCAGTATAATGGTTTTACAAGAGGGAATTGATCTGGCTTTAGCAAATAAGGAATCAGTTGTTATGGCTGGTCCTTTGATTTTTTCTCTTGCAAAAAAAAATAATTGTAAGATACTTCCGGTTGACAGTGAGCATTCAGCAATTTTCACACTGTTAAATCAATGCGGACACAAGAATAACGTCGATCAACTGATTATAACAGCAAGCGGTGGACCGTTTAGAACATGGTCGTCTGACAAAATAAAGAATGCAACCTTAAAGGACGCATTAAAACATCCTACCTGGAACATGGGAACAAAAATTACAGTTGATTCAGCAACACTTGGTAATAAAGGACTTGAAGTAATTGAAGCAAAAAGACTTTTTAATTTTGAGACAAATCAGATTCAAGTAGTAGTCCACCCCCAAAGTATAATTCACTCAATGGTAAGAACCCGTGACGGAATTGTTTATGCACAATTAAGTGAACCAGACATGAAACACCCTATTTTACAAGCTTTAAACTGGCCATATATAAACAATACATATTTGAAACCTTTTGATATAACAGACACAGAAAGCGGAAATCGTACATTGACTTTTGAAAAACCTAGATACAATGATTTTCCACTGCTTAAAATTGCATATATGGCAGCAGAAAAAGACAACAGCTTTCCAATTGCATATAATGCTGCAAATGAAATTGCTGTCTGGGCATTTATGGAAGAAAGAATAAATTTTTCTATGATTTCTGATATTGTAGAAAAAGTAATGTCCTATGATGATAAATGGAATTATTCAATTCGCGATACAAATGATATTTTTGAAGCAGATACACAGGCAAGGAATCTTGCAAAAGAACAATTAAAATGATTTTAAAGATTATTTATGGACTTTTAATATTAGGAATTATAGTTTTCATTCACGAAATGGGTCATTTTATCGCTGCTATAAAATGCGGTGTAAAAGTTGATGCATTTTCAATTGGAATGGGACCAGTTCTGATTCATAAAAAAATAAAAAACATTGACTGGAGAATTTCTCTTTTTCCTCTTGGCGGATATTGTGCTATGAAGGGAGAAAAAGATATTCAAGATGCTATAGAAAATGATTCCACCGAATTTTACGCTGAAAAAGATTCTCTGTATGGTGTGAGTGCCTGTAAAAGAGCTTTAATTGCCTTTGCAGGACCTTTTGCAAACCTTTTACTTACTTTTACATCCTTTTTTCTCATAGCAATAATTGGCTACACATATTACTCAGCCTCAAATGAAATTCAAATTGCAAGCGAATTATATCCAGAAATTTATTCACCTGCTGAATCAGCGGGTATAAAAACGGGCGACAAAATTGTTCGAATTAATAAAACTGATATAAATGATTTTTCACAATTATATCAGACAGTTGCACTTCACCCGGATGAAGTATTGGAAATTCAAGTAGAAAGAAACAATGAACTGTTGAAATTTAATGTAAAAACAGAACTAGATAAAGAAAGTGGTGCAGGAAAAATTGGCGTAGTTTCAATCCCTTCCACAATACAAATTAGACAGGCAAAAAGATATAATTTTCCCAATGCTCTGATACAGGCAGGAAAAGAAACCGTTTCAATTTTTTTTGCTACGATTAATGGAATTAAGACACTTTTTAAAGGCGTTAAAGTTACCCAGGCTGTAAGCGGACCTGCTTCAATTACATCAATGTTAGGAGAAACTGTTACGTCAGGATTTTCTGAAGGACTGAGAAACGGAATCACTTCAATTTTTAATTTTATTGCACTTATAAGTATATCTCTTTTTATTATGAATTTACTCCCAATTCCTGTTCTGGATGGAGGACTTATACTCTTTTCAATTATTGAAACTATATTCAGAATTCGTATTTCACCAAAAATACGATATCGTGTACAATATATTGGTCTGGCATTTATCGCATTTTTATTTGTAATTGCTATGATTAGTGATTTTAATTATTTTATGAGGCTATTTAATGAAAAATAAATTTTATTTTATTCAACTATTCTTATTTTTATCAGCAGCAGTATTTTCACAATCGCACATGTCAACACAATCTCATGAATCTGCGGTAAACTCTGTTGCTGTAATTGATGGAAATTTATCAGAAGCAAATACTGCCTTTAGTGCCGGCAAAGACGGTTTTATTATTAAATGGACTGAAGATGGTCTTGGAGAACATTACCAGATTACTGACACAGAAATAAAAATAATTGCAAGAAGTCCGAACGGAAAAGATATTGCAGTTTATGAAAGCGATGGAGCTTCATTAAACATGGTAAGTATCTGGAACTTTAACACACTGACAAGAAAATGTGCTTATACATTCAGTTCAACTGTTACTTCTCTATCGTATTCTGCAAAGGGCACTTATCTTTTATGCGGAACGGCAAGTGAAAAAGGAACATATTTTCTTAATACCACAAATAATACAATCACTTCCAAAAAACTAAAAGAATCATCAGGTCCTGTAAGTTTTGCAATAACCTCTGAAAGTGAAAACACTGCATTAATGTATTCACCAGCAGGTTCACTTATTTATTACAATTTAAAAAATGGAGAAAAAAAAGCAAAGTTTTTTACGGAAAACTCTTTAAGCCAACCCGTAATATTTAATAACAATGTATTTTTTGCTGGATGCAAAGATTCAGTTTTATATGTAATTCAGGCAACGACAGGAAGTACCATTGCAAAATTCCCCCTTCCCAAAACGGAACCTGTAATTTTTTCTTCAAACAAATCTGAGAATTTATATTACATAGTAAACGAAAACAGACAATTTAAAATATATATGATTCAAAATGACAGAAATAAAGATGTTATAGAACCTACCCTGATAAGAACTTTTTCAGGCTTAAAAACAGGAGAATACATCAATTGTGCAACTCTTACAAACGGAATAATCTTTGCAGGAACAAATCTTGGAAACATCTATAAATTTGACAATGCAGTTGCAGAAAGAGTCGATGTACTTCAGTCTTTAAGCGATAATATGTATGAAAAGATTTATGATATAGATTCTATTGGTGATAATTTTTATTTTCTCTCCCCTGATTCAATTTTTCTTTCATCCTATGATTCAGGTATAGTAGACAGAAAGGGTTCAAATCCGGGACATACAAATATTATTTCTTATGAAAATAATTGTGCTATATTGTG
This sequence comes from Treponema sp., assembly GCA_045534325.1. Classification (GTDB taxonomy): domain Bacteria; phylum Spirochaetota; class Spirochaetia; order Treponematales; family Treponemataceae; genus Treponema_D. The sequence continues at coordinate 5,612 of JAZSJM010000228.1, forward strand.
GAGCAAAAATTCAAGAAAATCTGTTCAGTTAATAGATTTTTCAACTGGAACTATTTCAACCTTATTTACTCCTGACTCAAATCTTCAGTCATTGAAGTTATATTCTGATACATTGATATCGATAGAAGGAAGTTCAATCATTAATAAGTACTCTATAAAAACTGGACAAAAAGAAAACCTGTATAATGGAGCAGGAATTCAAGATGCAGTTTTATACACAGAAAATGATTTATATGTTGCTAAAACTAGTGCAACAAATCCATCTGTTCCCCTGCTCTATATTAATACCCAAACAAAAGAAACCGTTCCTTTAAACTTAAAGGGAAGCGTTGCTTATTCGTTGTGCTATGATTCAACCATGAATAATGGCGAAATATATGGAATAGTTATTGATACAAACTCTCAGGGAAATATCACAACTTCTGTTTTTTCTTTTAATCCCACAAATAAATATTCAAGGAAATTGATTGATGAGCGTTCGGAAGATACAAATGCTATTACATATCTTTCAAATCCTGTTTTATATACAAATATGGGAAAATCAAGAATCCGCTCATACAATTTAACGGCGCGACGAAGCTTTGAATATAAACGTTCTGCTTCATTGCCAGTAAAAATTGCTAAAAATAACACGAGACTTGTTATCTTAAATAAAGACGGCTCTGTAAGTTGGTACAATCCAGACATGAATAACGTAATTGCAGACTGGTATCTGACGACAGATGGACAATGGTTTGAATTCTAACAAATCTTCCATCATTTCCCTGATAGTTTCTTAATAACTACCAGTTGCTCAAAAAAAACGTTTACAAGTGTTATTTTACGCCGCAACCTCTTAAAAGAGCTTCTTTATAAACTTCTTCATAGTGGCGACAGCTTGCTGTCCAAGTAAAATCCTGTTCCATTGCCCGCTTTTGCATTGTTTTGATATGATTCTTTTTGTTATAGTAAGCCCAAACAGCCCATCCCACAGTGTCATAAACAGCCTGAGGTGTTAAAGAATCAAACATAAAACCTGTTCCTTCCCCGATCTGTTCATTATAATTCATTACAGTATCACTTAAACCGCCCGTGCGTCGGACAATCGGCAATGTACCATAAAGTTCAGAATACATCTGATTTAAACCGCAAGGCTCATACTTACTTGGCATTAAGAAAAAATCAGAGCCGGCCTCAATTAAATGACTTAATTTTTCATTATAACCGATTTTAGCCTTGAAATTAGGAAGTTTAGACTGCAAAGAATAGATTTCATTTTCAGCCCATTTATCTCCAGATCCAAGCAAAACAAACTGAACATCCATGGATGTACAAATACCCCAAAGACATCCATAAGACGGGGCGATTACTTCTGCAATTCCTTTCTGATCAACAAGACGACCTATCATTCCAATTAAAGGAACGTCACTTCTCACTGGCAGTCCAAAATACTCTTGAAGAACTTTTTTACATTCAATCTTGCCTTTCAAGTCTTTAGAACTGTACATGGCAGGAATAAGCTCATCTTTTTTTGGATTCCAGATATCAGTATCAACGCCGTTTACGATTCCTTTTACAACATCACTTCTGACCCGTAAAAGACCATCAAGTCCAAAACCACCCTCCGCTGTCTGTATTTCTTTTGCATATGTAGGACTTACAGTCGTTACCATATCTGCGCAGGAAATTCCCGCCTGCAAGAAGTTTATTGCTCCATTTCTCTCAAACCCCGCTCCATAGTATAAGTTCCAGTCGATTCCAAGGTCAGTAAATTTTTCTTTTCCATAAACACCTTGATATCCCATATTATGAATTGTAAAAACAGAAGCTGTATGGCTGAACGCACTCTGACTGCGACAAACATGTTTGACAAGTACAGGTGCAAGAGCAGCAGACCAATCATGGGCATGAACAATATCAGGATACCAGCCTAACTTATTACAAACCTGCAATGCCCCATGACATAAAAGTGAAAATCGATATGGATTATCATAAAAATCAGGTTCAGCTTTAGTTCCATACACACCATCACGACCAAAACAATTTTCGTGATCTAAAAAATAAACGTTAACATTGTCTGAACCAGGAAGAGTTGTAGTGTATACAGCAGTCCATTCCTGACCAGTACCCACAGGTACACCAAGAGGTCCTTCAAGTTTAACAAGTTTTTTTCTGTCAATTTTATAGTAGCGAGGAAGAACAATCCTAACATCATGGCCCAGTTTACTTAATGAGGAAGAAAGTGCTGCTACGGCATCAGCGAGCCCTCCTGTTTTAGCAAAAGGAACACATTCAGCACTTACCATTAAAATTTTCATAATAACTCCTTAAAAACAACATGATGCAGTTTATAAAAGACATCGTAACCAAATACAAAACTTTGTAAATATTTATTTTACAGCCTCTAAAAATGCTTTTTCAGAATTTATGATTGTCTTTTCACTTACACAATAAGCAAGACGAAAATACCCTTTTTTTCCAAAACCTGTCCCAGGAGCACTTAGAATAAAAAACTTTTTTAAGTGATCACAGAATGCACTGTCATCATCATTCCATTTTTCAGGAACTTTAACAAATAAATAAAAAGCACCTTCTGGTTTACAATATTTTAAGCCTGCTTTATCCAAAATCGATGTAAGTAAATCTCTTCTATATTTGTATGATGAATAATCAACTTTTGCATTCCAGGTTTTTGCAACAATTTTTTGAAAAAAAGCGGGAGAATTAACACATCCAAGAACTCTAAGACAAAATGTACATGCAGCAATAAACTCATCAGCATCCTCACAATCAGGATTAACACCTATATAACCGATTCTTTCTCCTGGCAGTGACAAATCTTTTGCAAAACTTGATACGACAACACTATTTTTATACAAAGGAAATACACTTGGAACAATTACTCCATCATAGACAATGGCACGGTAAGGCTCATCACATATTAAATAAGGAAACCTTCCACAGTTTTTTCCATGTTCATATAGAATTTCAGTCAATTCCCTCAAATCTTTTTCTGAATATACTTTTCCCGTTGGATTATTTGGAGTATTTATTAAAACACCAGCAGTTTTATCCGAAAGCGATCTTTTTATCCCTTCAATGTCTAATGAAAAATCCTCTTTCGAAGGAACTTCAATAAGTTTTCCACCATAATTATTTACATAATGGCGATATTCTGCAAAAAAAGGGGAAGGAACAATAATCTCATCCCCCTCGCTCAAAATAGACTTGAAAACACAGTTCAATGCACTGGCAGCGCCCACTGTCATCACAATATTTTCTGCCTTTAGCTGAACATTCTGTTCCTGACTGATTTTTTCAGCCATTGCAGCGCGTACCTGAGGATAACCTGCATTAGGCATATATCCATGACATCCATGGGAAATATCTTTTGCCTGTTCAATTATTTCATCTAAAACTTCTTTTGGAGGATCCAAATCCGGATTACCAAGAGAAAAGTCAAAAACATTATCTTCACCATACTGTTTTTTTAACAGAATGCCTTCTTCAAACATTTTTCGAATAACAGAGGCACCTTTGGAATTTATTATTTCTTTAATTTTTGGAGCTATCATAATAAGTCCATTATATCATAAATACGGATATTATGTAACTTATTGAGGATAATGATTTTTTTTTGTATAGTAAAACAAGTGTTGTATAAACAACGCAAAATAATTATGGGAGTAATAATGAAAAAATTATTTTTAGCAGGTTATATATTTTTAAGCTTTTCTCTTGTTGTTTTTGCAGACCCTTTTAACTCAAAACTCACTGCTTCCCAGAGGGAAAAATTAGAAAAAGGTGAAGTATTAATAAAAAATATTGATTCAATGAAGAAAGCTTCTGTAAAAGAAATACCACAAACCGTAAAAATTCTTAACACCATGAAAAAACTCGACCCTTCATACGTTGCAGAAGTTATTCAAATAAGGCCTTATGAAGGAAATGAAGATTTAAGGGAAAGAATTAACGATGCTTTATTGAATATTGAAGATTATGTGGGAATTCCATATTTTTCTGAAAGACAGCAGAAATGGTATGAATTATATTCTTCAGCAGAGATTAAAAACACTACAAAAAATGAAAACAAAACAGTGATTGACTGTATTCTTGAAATGTCTTTGTTTGGAAAATTTAAATCAGAAATATTTGTTGAAGAAAATGAAGATTATTATTTTTATCAGCTTAGAAACATCGACAAACTTGTCTATCACAACAAGTTTACAGCTGTAAAACCAAAAAAAATGGTATCCTGTATTACATTATTCAGGGACGGTGATAATTGGGTTTTATACGCAATCGGTGGTGTTGATGTTCCTAAAATTTGGTTTTTAGAAGACAGAATTGAAACCTCATTTATGAATCGAATCAAAACTTTCTGTAATTTTATTTTCGAAAAAATTTAGAAAAAAAAATGGATAAATACTGCGTAACACCAGAAAAAATTGTTTTTGGAGGTAACTGTCTTGCAAAAATAAACGGCAAGAATGTTTTTATCCCTTATGCAATTCCTGGTGAAAAAATAGAAATTGAAATAACAAAATCATATAGAGATTATGATTTAGCTAGAATATCAAAAATCATAGAACCTTCATGTTTTCGAGCTGAACCATTCTGCCCATATTACGAAAAATGCGGCGGTTGCAATATGCAGCATATAAAAATTGATAAGCAGAGGGAATTACGCAGTCTAATTTTACAGGATTGTTTTAAGCGAGAAGGAATAGAATGTCCTGAAATAGAAATTATAAGCGGCAATGAGAAAAATTATCGCTCCCGAATCCAGTTAACTGATGGTGGGTTTAATGAAAAAAACTCAAATAATCAGATAATGATTCAAAACTGTCCCGTAGCAACACAGGAAATCAATAATTATCTTCAAAATACACCATCACAAAATCGACCAAAAGGAAGAATTCACATCTTCGGCGATAAGAGAATTGTTAAATACGAAAAAAAAGATTTTGATAAATTAATCATCGCAAATGAAATCCACAAAGACTTATGGACCAATAAGCAAATCGGAAAATCAAAAAAAGGGATAAAAAATAAAGTACGACAGCGTTTTGCTGGTTCATTTATTGAAAATCAAAATATCTGTTCCATAAATATTCTTAACAAACAGATTGAATTTGACGTACAAGGATTTTTTCAATCAAATATAGAAGTTCTAGAAAAAACTATTAACGCAATTACACATAACATGGGCGGAAATAATGTTTTAGATATGTACAGCGGTGCCGGAACTTTTTCAATTTTTCTTGGAGATATATTTAAAAAAACAGTGCTTGTAGAGCACAACAGAGATGCACTTGTACACGCAGAGACAAACCTTAAAGATGTAATTCATGAGACTTATGGTTTAAGCGGAAGCAAATGGGTAAAAGAAAATGCACAGATGATTATATCAAAAAACGGAGATTTTGATGCAGTTGTAATTGACCCACCACGCTCTGGAATGGAAAAAGAGGTTTTATCATGGCTATGCAGCACTAAAATTCCACAGATACGAAGTATTTCATGTGATCCTTCTACCCAGGCACGAGATGCTGCAAAATTAATAAAATCAGGATACAAAATGACAAAATTATATCTATTAGATTTTTATCCACAAACTTCCCACATCGAAAGCCTTGCTTATTTCGAAAATATATAAAAATGTGCAAAAAAGTATACATAATATCATTTATTTTTTTCTTTATTTTTTCCCTTTTCCCTCAAACCCCATTGCGAACTGCTGATTTGTCAACACAAAAACCTTCATGGCAGGCCGTAATCGGAGGTGAAGCCATAGCACAAATTGCAGAAACATCCTATGGTTTTGCAGTTTCCAGTGATGGAAGAATGGTCAGTACATGCACCTACAACGGAAATGTAATGTGGCAGAAAGGAGTAAAAGGTCGTCCCTCACAGTTTTTAACCGCATGGAAAGATTTTATATACACCATAACTGATAACAGTGTACTAAACTTTATAAACCCCAGCGGTGTTACAGTATGGTCAAAAGACTGCGGTTTTGCAGTTACACACTCCCCTGTAACTGGCTGGGATGGAAGAATCTTTGTTCAGGGAAATACTAATCTTTCCTGCTATGGATTAAAAGGCAATCGAAAATGGAAAATTGATATAGAGCAAATCGACAATTTGCCTTTATGTGAGTTTCCTGACGGAACATTATTAGTTTTTTTTAAAAAAACAGAAAACAGTAAATCGGTGGGATTAAGAATAAGCCCGTTTGGCGAAGTACTGGAAAAGATAACATTTGCAGGTAAGATAATTGATGCAAAAACCTGCGATGATGGAATTTTAATGACCTTTAATGGCGGCTCATTCGGACTATGCACTGTTTCAAACAACTCTGCAATTTCAAGATGGGTTCATCATGACAATACATCCTCATCTTCGATTAATTTAATTATATGCGGAAAAACAACATCTTCATTAATTTATCAGATCGGTAAAAATGCCCAAGTAATCTTGATAGAAAACAAAACAGGAAAAACACTTAATTCATTTTCAATAGGAAAAATAAATTTACAGGAAATACAATACAGTCGTTTTACATCTCAGGGATATTTTGTTTGCGATTGCGAACATGCATCTGAATTTAATGAAGACGGAACAATTTTGTGGAATGCAACTCTTCCCGCAAAATTCAAGTGGAACTATATAAAATATACAGATAAAAATCAGATACTTATCTGCATGAAAAACTGGGTTTTAAACGCCTTTGTGATGTCTCAATCTGTTAACGAGAAAACGGACAAAACTACGACTAAAGAAAAAAAATACACTAACTCTTCATCTTTTAACCAGAAAATAGACGGAATTACATATTTTACAACACCAATATCAAGGCTCAAAGAAATAAACGAAACTTTTTGCTCAACGGATTATGGAGCCAAAGAAAAACAGATGTCCAGTGAATTACTGGAAATGTCTGCTTCGTATATTGATGAACTGTCAAACAGTACAAAAATCACAAGAGAAAAAAATTCAGTATTCAATAATAATCCTGTATACACGCAATCGTTACTAGAAGCAATCTGCAGAATTGAGACCGATATTTTTATTTCTGATATTGCACAAATGCTCACACTTGAAAATGACCCTCTACTCCTGAATGTTTTAATATATACAGCTGGTGAAATTGGTTATGATAAAGAGGGAAACATTTTAAAGGCATTTGAAAAAATAACTGTCAAAAACGTAAAAAAAGATGATATTAAATGTGCTGAATTACTTTGTGACTCAATATATAAAATAGTAGCTTTTATGGGCCGTCCTGCCCTGTATCGACAAGGAAAACAACTTCTTTCTCGTTTTATGTATCCACAGTACAACAAGCAAATCAGAGACTATGCCCGCCTCACACTAACAAAAATAATAAGTTTGGAAATATAAAAAAAACTGTTTAATCATTTAAAAACGTGATATAATTATTCTGTATATTTTTATACGGAGGAATTAATGAAAGTTTATAAATTGCTTACAGCATTAGTTGCGCTGTTCGCCTTTTCTTCAACCATTTATGCAGTTGAAGTTGATGAACGAGAGCTTGAAACAGTTTCTCAGGATCAGGTTGTGTTTGAAAACTACACTGGTCCTCATTCAGTTATCAATACAGCAGAAGAAATTGCTGCAATCGGTGTAGGACTTGGAAACACTATCGGGAAAAATATTGACGTACTTGCAAAAGCCGGAAATCCAGCAAAGTATCAGATAATTCACGCAGTAGATCCTTCAGAAAAAGGAAAACTTGACGCAGATATTTTTATAATCGGATCATCAGCAACAATAGACCATATAAAGAATATTCGAAGAATTATTGCTGCATACCTGACAACGACTTACGGATATTCACAGTCAGACGCATCAACAGTAGCAACATTTGTAACTGTTTATAATGCAGTTTATCGCGGAAAACTTGACTATTACCAATCTAGATACAAGAAAGTTGTAACAGATAACTTAACATCTGAAAACTGCGGTATTGCCTTAAGCTATAGAGATTGGCCGGGAAAAACACAGATTGTTATTCCTCTTGCCGACATTAACGGCGGTTTAAGTACAGTAGACACTTCAGTAATTTCTGACAAAAAAGTTGTTGAATCAATGCAGGAAGATGCAGATAAAGGTGTCAGCACAAGAAAAGAAATGGTTGACATAAAAGAGCGAGAAGCAGATAAAGCACAGGAAAAGGCAAATTCTGCTCAGAAAAAAGCCACAGAAGAGTCAAATAAGTTAAAGGAAGAACAAAAGAAAACTGAAACAGCAAAAAAAGAAGCTGAAACAGCAAAAAAAGAAGCTGAAAC
>JAZSJM010000292.1:0-51631 GCA_045534325.1 Treponema sp.
CCATTTAATGAAAGTGCATCATCTGCTTCTCCATCATATTCCGGTACTGTGTCATAAGAAATTACTTCTCCAAACATCATGTTGCGAATAATGACATTTTCACCATGAACAATAAATTCTATGTTCTTTAGTCGGCCCTGATTTTCTATATCACCATAAATTGATTTATTTGAACCTACATTAAAACGTATACTCTTATTATCAGTTGTTGTTATCGTTCCAGATATTTTTACGATATAAGGTGTGTTTCCCGAAAGCGCCTCGGCGTTATTTTTAAGGTCATCAAGACTTGCAATCGTAATTGTTTCACCTCCAAGACCACCTGTTATTGTATAAGTTGTATCTCCGTCATCACATACTGTACCAAAACCAACAAGTCCTTCTTTTTTTGTTGCTCCAGCTGGAATAAAATGTGCCTTAAGTGAAGTATCATTTGTTATATCAAAAGTAAATTCACTGTCATTTGAGCCAATCCAGTTTGTATTTCCTGTAATTCCATACCAGCAGTCAAATACATAACCATCTTTAGGATTAGATTTTACAGTTACAGATGAACCACTCTTTAAGCTTTCATACAATGCTTCAACAGTACCATATTCTTCATTTTCTGATACAACTGTAAGCGTATAATAAGCATTTGCCGCAGAACCAGCAGCCAGTTTTACTCCTGTAGCCGTTGAAGTAAGGCTCATATAATCAATATTTGGAAGAGATACAACTTTTCCAAGAATCTGTCCATCATCAGGAACTGCTGCAAGACTTTCCCAGTTTGCCCATGAAGATTTATAAGTTATCGTTCTTGTCTCGCCAACTGCTGCTTCCAAAGTAATCGTGTTATCACCTGTAGCAAGTGGTATTGTAACTGTCGCATCGCTATATACTGACCAGTTTTTGACTGTATAGTCAAAATTCAAAGTATCATTTATTTGCCCTGTCAGAATTCTCTCACCATTTACCAAAACATACGCATCACGAAGATAATCACAGTTACCACCAAATGCATAACGAATATCAAGTACATAATCTCCGGCAGTATCAGTCGTTACAATATACTTGATAGTGGCAACGTCAGAATCTCCTGCTACAGAAGAAGGAAAATTCTGAAAATAAGCATTCTGACTTGCATTTTGTGCCTGAGCACTTGAAGAATCTGTACTAACTTTTCCGTTACAACTTATTAATCCATTACCACCTTCTTCGATTTTAATGGTAACAGTTCCATCCTGATTTGTTTTTACAGTCGTTTTTGCCGGGCTACTCTTCCCGCTATCTCCAGAACAACCAGCAAGACCTAAAAAAAACATCATAGAAGTTACAAAAACTATCATCTTATAAAGATTTTTCATATCTTACTCCTCAACAAAAAATTTTCTTACAATTTCCTGTATTCATCAAATTTTGCAAGGACTTCTTCATCTTTTTTTGTAAACAGCGAAACTCCTACTGCAAATACCAAACATGCAACAAAACCTGGAACAATTTCGTAAAGATTAAAAATGCCGCCAGAAAGCTGATGCCATGTAACTACAACTACACCGCCTGCAACAATACCTGCTATCGCCCCTTTAGCTGTTAATCCACGCCAATAAAGAGCAAGAAGAACAAGAGGTCCAAATGTTGCTCCAAATCCTGCCCAAGCATAAGAAACTAAGCCAAAAATTGAAGATGCCGGATTTAAAGAAAGGAAGAGTGCAATCAACGCAATCAAAAATACAGTAAAGCGGCTTACATTTAATACGGTTTTTTCATCCGCATTTTTGTTTATGATTCCTTTATAAATATCCTGTCCGACTGCAGAAGATGCAGCTAAAAGCTGAGAGTCTGCTGTAGACATAGAAGCAGCAAGGATTGCACAAAGGAATATTCCTGCAATGAATGCCGGATACATTTTTTGCATCGTTACAGAGAATACCGTCTCTGCATCGCCAAAACTTGTAACCCCTTCAATCATTACAGAAGGTTCAGCACCTAAAATCGTTCCGTGATTTAAAAGGTATGCAGTTCCAAGAGTACCAATAATAAATGTACCAATGTAAGAAATAATCATCCATGTAATACCGATTCGGCGTGCTTTTGTTATGCTTTCTGGAGAATCAATTCCCATAAAACGTACAATAATGTGTGGCATACCAAAATATCCAAGTCCCCAGGCAAGAGCAGAAACTATGCTCATTCCCTTATATGTTTGATTTGCGGTAAATGCATTCTGCATGGCTTCGCCAAATTTTCCTGCAACAGCCTGTGCATCAAAGGCCCTTACTGCTGCCACAGCGTCAGCCGGTCCGCCTAAAGCAAAAACAAGAATTCCACCGGAAACCACAAAGGCAACAAAAATCAATGCTCCCTGAATAAAGTCTGTTGAGCAGACAGCCGTATATCCGCCAGTAATTGTATACGCAAGGATTACAACCAGACCGATTGCAAGACCCGCATGATAAGGAATTCCAAATACAGAATTAAAAAGTTTTGCACAGGCAACAAATCCAGAAGCACTATAGATTGTAAAAAAGAATACAATAAAAATAACCGAAAGAATTGAAAGTAAATTGCTTTTATCCTTAAGACGATTCTTAAAAAATTCTGGAATTGTAATAGAGTCCCCAAATGCCACACTGCACTTACGAAGAGGTTTTGCAACAAAAAGCCAGCTTAAATAAGTACCGGCACAAAGACCCAGCGCCGTCCAGAAAGTTTCTTTTACACCACCAAGATAGCAAAGTCCTGGAAGTCCCATCAAAAGCCAGGCAGAAGAGTCTGATGCTTCTGCAGAAAGTGCTGTTACCCACGGACCAACTTTTCGTCCACCAAGAAAAAAGTCCGATGAGCTGTTGTTTTTGTTTGCATTTTTTAATCCGATATAAATCATTACACCAAGATAAAGTACAAATGCAGCAATTTTAGCAATAAATACAAAATCCATTATTTACTCCAGATAAAAAAGTTTTCTATTTTAACAATAAAATATAACTGACTGTTTTTCAATATTTTTTCTGGCGGTTCCGCCCGTTCCGTACATCGTACTTTTCGTGGTTATGCTGTTCGCCAATCACTAAAATCACTAACCGTTTTTTTATCTGTTAAAAACTTATTTTTTTTACTACAATAACCCTATGGATTTTTTACAGTTTAACGATGTTACTTTTTCATACCCGCCTGTAGAAGACGATATAGACTCAGACGGAAAACAAATTATTCCTCGCCCTGTTTTTGAGCATTTTTCTGGTGCTCTTCCAGGCTCATCTCTTGTAAGCCTTACAGGTCAGAACGGATGCGGAAAGTCAACTTTTTTGATGCTTGCTTCCGGTCGCCTTGTACCAGATTCGGGCAGTGTTACTCTCCTTGGTCAAAACCCAGCAGCCTTAAGTGAAGAAAACAAAAATCTTCTGGCAAGCGTTATTTATCAAAATGTAGAATTTGAAACTCAGGAAAAAGTAAATAAACTTCTTTCCCACGTTTATTCCAGTGGAAATTTAAAAGGAAATGCAAAGGCCATTCAAAATCAGTCTGGCGATTCAAAAAAAGACTTACTTTCTGAGGTAATCGATATTTTTGAACTTGAACCTGTTTTAGAGCGTTCCATTTCACACTTGAGCAAGGGCGAAATGCAGAGAGTTATACTGGCATTTTCTCTTTTGTACGGAAGTCCGGCTGTTTTTATGGATGAACCCCTTTTTGCAATGGAAGAACGTCAAAAAGAAAACTCTCTTGCTTACCTTAAAGCGTTTGTAAAAGCTACAGGCACAACAATTTATATTTCAATGCATGAGCTGGACCTTACAAAAAAATATGCGGACAATGTTCTTCTTTTTTATCCTGGAAGAGAAATGGCTTTTGGCACACCGGAAGAAATCTTAACCCCAGAAGAACTTGAAAAAGCCTACCAGATTCCAGCAGAAATGCTGAAAAATAAAGAGGATATGACCCGTGAACAGCTTAAGGCCATAGCCACTCAATACGGAACTTACAGAAAAGAAGATGACTAAAATGGAGCTTCGTCAGGATTTCGCGCCTGGCGAATTTCTAAACCTGTAAGTTCGGCAATTTTTTCCATATCTGCACTATCAACCTCAAAACCAAAGATATCTGCGTTTTCAATAATTCTTTCTTTTGTAACGCTCTTTGGTAGCGGAAGATTTCCCAGCTGAAGATTCCATTTAATGCAGACTTGTGCAATTGAGCGGTTGTATTTTTGAGCAATTTTTTTCATTTCATCACTCTTAAAAATACCGCCAGTTCCCAAAGGACTATATGCTTCTACAACCATTCCAAGTCCTTTACTGTAATCTGACAATTTTTTCTGGCTTTGCCCAGGGCAAATTTTTATCTGATTTACCATAGGTGCAATTTCTACAGATGGAAGAAGTGCTTCGATATGCCTCTCGCAAAAGTTGCTCAATCCGATAGATTTTAATTTGCCCTCTTTGTAAGATTCTTCCATTGCTTTCCAGCTTTCAATATTCTTTTGCTGCCACAAATCACGGAATTTTAGAGGATTTGGCCAGTGAATTAAATACAAATCAAGATAATCAAGACCTAGCTTTTTCAGTGATAAATCAATCGCTTTTTTTGCTTCTTCATAGCCGTGATCATCGTTCCAGAGTTTTGTAGTTATAAAAAGCTCTTCCCGCTTTACACCGCCCTTTTTGATAAAATCATTTATTGCTTTTCCCACACTTTCTTCATTTCCGTAAGCAGCAGCTGTATCTATATGACGATAACCAGCCTCTAAAGCCCACATAACAGCGTCGTAAGCCTGCTGCCCGTCCTCACTTTGCCAGGTTCCAAAACCAACGCACGGAATTTTTACACCGTTAGAAAGTTCAAAACAGTCTCTGATTGAATTTAAAGCCATATAGTCCTCCTGCCTTTTTAGTTTATTTTTATTATTTCTTTTTCATTGGAAATTTCAGGCGATAAATCTTCATATTTTTCTATATAAAAAACTCCGTCCTTCAATTCCAAAAAAGATTCTTCTTTTGACTTTCTAACTTTTCCTTCAATATGGAGTAAATGTCCGTTAAGACGTGTTATATCTTTTAGTTTGAATTTTGCATTCTCTGCTACTTCAAGGGTATACAGTTTTCCGTCATCAGTTTTAAAACCCGCATATTCAACTGGAGAATTCCCAAACCACTGTATAAACCCATTTGCTTCGACAGTATCACGGGATTTACTCATGGCAAAAGATGTCAGCAAAACAAGAGAGAAAATAATTATCAAAAAAATAAGTTTTTTCATTTTTTTTCCTACTGAATAATGATATAAAGCCTTAAGCCTTCTGCGCCGCTTGAACTGAAGTTAATTGTTTTTGAAGAAGATGCCTCTGTTTTTTCTACACCGATTATAGCAATGCCCCAGTAGGGACGTAAAACTGAAGGAACATAATAACCGCCTTTGTCAGACTCTCCCAGAATATAAGGACCATAAAAATTGTAGTATTCATATGCAGTTTTCTGCATATCATATGCTGCTTTTGTATCTGCCCAGGAAAAAGGTGCTGATCCGTCTGGACTTGTTTTACTCCAGAGATTAAAAGCCTTCATAGGGTAATAATAGGAAGAATAACTGAAATTTTTTGAAGCAGGCTGATTATGTGTATATGTAGAATTATTCGATGAAGATAATCCGGTAACTGCCAGTAAAAACTCTTCAAATAGATCGTCAAACGTTTTGTTTGTTCCGTTTACTGAATTAACTGCCTTATACAGGGCTTCATTGTCAACATAACTGCTAGTAGAAATTGCATTTATAAGTTTTGCCCCACCATACTGGCGCACAAGCCATGAACCGAAGGCATAGGCCGTTGAATAAGACAAAGCTGAATTTTTCTCAAGATATTCGCGTATTCCAGAATACAGGTAATAAATGTTAAAAGATTGAATTCTATTTAATGGTGAATGCTCATCATTCAAGCCAAGATAATCCTGCATCATGTCTTCACAAAGCATGGAAAGCATTTCGTTAAAATTAGTATCAGGAACCTCGTATTCGTTTAAATTATTTCTTATTGCAGTTTTAAGATTTTTTATGTTTTTCTGATTAAAGTTAATCATATGCTGAAATTCATGGGCAAGAGTTGAAATAAGTGTATCAATTGATTTATTTGCATAAACTGAATCTACATAAAAATATTTTCCATGATTTGATTTTCCAACAAGATCTGACCGATTCTGCGCTGAATAATAATAATCCTTTGAATAAAAATATCCTAAAACACCGCATTCAGTCGAAGAATTATAATCATTTCCAATGTCATAAATTACAATGTTTATTTTTTTGCCTGTATCACTGTATGAATCCATGTCAAGAAATACATTTTCTGAATTTCCGCGGGCATCGTAGTTTATAAGTTCATCGCTTTCTGTACCGAAAACTGATGTGATATACGGATACATTGCGTCAAATTTATCCCTGAATTTTTCTGCAACAGTCTTGTTTACTTTTTCCCCAGACGCTGTTTTATCATAATAATCATCGACAATCCAGACATAACAGTATGTTCCTGTTGCATACAGAGTTGCACTTTTCTGGACAAAGTTTTTTATTTCAATATCGTTATCAACATAAATATCTTTTTTATCGCCAGCTGACCCACTTATAGCCATAACAGGTTGCGGAACAGAATCAATTGATACAGCCGTACGGGAAGAGGCGGCGTCTGAATTGCTAGGGAACGGTATTTCTTCTCCATGAAAATACTTAAACTGACTCTTTCCCGGAACAGGAAGTTCTGCCTCAATACTCTCACTGCCACTGGCAGCAGACCTTGCAGTATAAATTCCTGACGGAACCCTTAAATCATCCTTTTTAATTGCATATTCATTAGGGTTTGCAAGAACAAGATAAAGATGCTTACCTTCTGGAACATTTTTTATGGTAAGGCGATTTACAGTATCATCTATCATTTTTACAGGGCGGGAAGAATCATAAGTCCATTCCACTTCCTTCGTTGCCGTAACCACATTATACGAAGAAGATGAACTTCCGCTTTCTTCCAGAAGAATCTGTAAAATATCCATGCAGGAAGTTAATGTAAAAAGGGAGGTAAAAGCCAAGCCAGCGGCTACAAATATCTTAATTGTTCTTTTCATAGGTAAATTATACTTTATATTCACTTTAATTTCATATATATTTTCCTTAGCGGTAAGTTTTTATGAATATCTGCCTTTTTACAAGCGAAGAAATCTCCATTCCTCTCAAAAAAAATGATGAGCGTGCCTTGCATATCATAAAAGTTCTTCATAAAAATGCAGGAGACTCCTTTGATGCAGGTATTATCGGAGGAGCAGCGGGTAAAGCGACAATTTCTAAAATCGATGAAGCAGGACAGATTTTTTTTAATTTTAGCCCCCAGTCAACAGGCAAACCTTTATATCCTTTGACAATGATTATCGGTTTTCCGCGGCCAATCCAGCTGAGACGGCTTTTGCGCGATATGGCAGGACTTGGAACAAAAAAAATAATTCTTTGCGGTTCAGATCTTACAGAAAAATCTTACCTTAACTCCAATGTCGTTCATGACGGTTCTGCATATAAAATGCTTTTAGATGGAACAGCACAGGCTGCCGGTACTCATGTTCCGAACCTTGTTGTAGCGCAATCGCTGGATGAAGCCCTTGCACAAAATGATTTTGAACTTTCGTCTAAAATAGCTCTTGATAATATAAGTCCACAATGCTCTTTACATGAACATCTTTTGCACGAAGGCTCACAATCCGCAGTTGCTGCAATCGGCAGTGAACGCGGATGGACAAACCGTGAGCGCACCCTCTTAAAAAATTGCGGTTTTACACTGTGTTCCATGGGAAACCGTATTTTACGTACAGAAACCGCAGCCACTGTCGCAGCAAGTCTTATTTTAGATTCAATGGGTGTCTTAAATTAATAAGCTAGCTCCAAAGCGACAGGGTATGAAGGCCCTGCGAAGCAGTCCTCCGCACTCACTCCGTCTGCCTAGGCAGACGGGTCGCCCTTATTCAAAAAAAATAATGACCAAGCGCCCTTTTTTGATTATACTTTTTGTATGGATAATGAAACTATAAAACAACAACTTCTGCAAATTGAATCAACACAGCTCGATTTTACAGTAATAATGACCGGCAAAGAATCTGTTCGCGTAAACGGACTTTACAATCCCGAAACACGAGAAATTCTTTTACACAATAAAAACTTTAAAAGTGACGCAGAACTAATTTACACTGCAATTCATGAATACACCCATCATCTCATAAACGAAGAAAAACTTGCGGAAAGTGGCGGAAAACTGATTGCAACAGGACGTGCCCATAATGCAGCATTCTGGTCTAGATTTCACTCTCTTTTGGTAAAAGCAGAAGAACTTGGAATTTATAAACTCAATATTGAAGAATCCCCTGAACTTAAGGAAATCACTGAAAAAATCAGGCGCGATTATATCGAAGTAAACGGAAAACTAATGCAGGAATTCGGGCGACTTTTAAGTCAGGCACATGCCCTCTGCGAAAAAGCTAATATCCGCTACGAGGACTATCTTGACCGCGTTCTTTGTCTTCCACGCAATACGGCAAAAGAAATTACAAAAGTTGGTCATGTTGATGTAAACCCGGCAATAGGTTTTGATAACATGAAAAAAGTTGCTCAACTTAAAAAAAGCGAAGACCGCGAATCTGCCACCCAGAAAATTTTAGAAGGCAAGCCGGCGGATACAGTTTCTGAGTTGATGAAACAGCATAAAAAAGATGACCCACGGCAAAAACTTGAAAAAGAAAAGAACCGCCTTGAAAAAACAATTTCTGCCTTGCAGCAACGCCTTCAATTTGTTGAGGAAAGCCTTGAAAACCTGTAATTTTTTTTATCGTATAGAAAAAACTTTTTCATTCGGGGGATTGTTTATTCTCTTATGTGCCCCTTTTTTTGCACAAAATTCATCTGTTTCGATGCCAGCAAGCCCCTCTATGCCTTCTGTAAGTGCTCCTTCAATCGGTAACGGTTTTTATGTTCCAGGCAGTGCCGGGTTTTATTCGGGGCAAAAAAATGTACCGGCTTCTACGCCAAAAACTACTTCGCAAAGCGGCAACGATACAAAAGAAAAAAAAGACGAAACCTCTTCTTCCATCGTCGCATCAACGGCAAATTCTGCCGTCTCAACAGGTTCAAGTCAAAAAAGCGACACTTCTGCAGTCAAATATAATATTGCCTCTGAACTAAACACCGCTCTAAGTGCAGGCGATATTTCTTCACTTAACTCCCTCGGTCTTTTTAGCTCCCTATCTTCTCTGGTTGGCGGACAGTCCTCTCTTTTATCTGCACAAACAGGACAAAACAATGAAGGAGACAGAGTTTTGCTTGAACAAATTTTAGCAAGACTAGACGAAATTAAGCACAACACAAATGGTATAACTTCTTCTGCGGCAATAGGAACAAAGACATCAATTGAAAACAGCTCAACAAGTTCAATTCTTCGCTTTAATATAAATAACTCAAATATTCTTTCCATAACAAAAGCCATCTTTGCTTCTGAGCCAGAAAGTGATGGCTCTTTTTTGCTCACAGGCGATTGTAAATATGGAGTAAACGGAAAACTCAGAACAGAAACATTTTATTTTTATTTTCATTCAACGGGAACAAAAAACTCTGGTACAACATATTCTGTTACTCCTTCTTTAAGTCAGAGCACACAAGACACATCATCTTATCTTTACAAACTTTGCCAGGCAAAAAATCTAACAGCGTACAAAACAGGAAATCTGGTAACTTTACGCTCACAGGAAAACGGTATTAACGTTGATTTACTTGTTGCACTAGATTAAGGGGAGAATGTCTGATATGAGTGAAAAAGTTAATTATCTGCACGAAGGCTTGCTTCAACTTGAATTTGATAAGGGTGATTTTTACGGCATAAAAACTCTTGAACTTTGCGAGCTTGAACAGAAACTTGACGTATATATAAAACTTCTAAAAGAGTTCAACGCAAAATTTGATTTAATTAATACTGACGACTACGACCAAATTGTTATCCGCCATATCTTAGACAGCCTGAGCGCCTCTAAGAAAATTGCCGAACTGTGTTCAGGTTTTGCCGTCAGGAGCGGAGTTGATTTTTCTCTTGCCCTTCAAAATCTTTCCCTTGCAGACATCGGCTCTGGTGCCGGGCTTCCGGGAATTCCACTTTCCATTGCTTTTCCGTGCCTTAACTTTACATTAATCGAACGCATGACAAAGCGCTGTAATTTTTTAAATCACTGCATAACTGAATTAAAACTCTTAAATGCAGAAGTTGAAGAAAACCAAGCCGAACGACTTGAACAGAAAAGATTTGACTTATGCGTTTTTCGTGCCTTTCGACCCCTTGAAAAAAAGATGATGAAAGTTCTGCGCCGTATTTTAAAAGATGGTGGAAAACTTGCAGCCTATAAAGCCCGTTCCGAAAAAATTCAGGAAGAAATGGAAAATCTTGAAAATTCGATGCCTAAATATAAAGTTGAACCGCTTGCTGTTCCTTTTTTAACAGAAAATACAGAAAATGGGGAAGATGAACGGGAAAGAAATCTTGTGATTATCGAAAAGTAAGCCGCCTCACGGCACAGGCAAAGTGCTGTATCTTAAAGTATCTTTAAAACTTGAGTTTTAGGCGAATTTTGCCGATAATAGTTGATATGAATTCATTTTCCTTAATTATTGCAGTTACAGTTGTAATCGCTTTTGCGGCAATTCTTGTTGGATTCAGCACAAGAAAATCTTCAGGAAAGAAAAAAACAAAAAACCGCTCACAGATTATCCGCGATGCAACAAGAAAGCTTGGTCAAGATCCTCATAATCCAGAAGGTCTTATTTCTCTTGGGGATGTATATTTTAATGAACACACTTGGGACAAAGCATATCAGATTTATGACACAATGCTTAATATTGCTCCAGCCCATCCGGAAATTGACCCCTACACTGCAGCACTGCGCCAGGGAATTTGTGCATTAAAACTAGGAAAAATTCAGGATGCTTTTAGAGGTCTCCCTGCGGCATATCAGATTAACCCGAAAAGTTTTGATGTAAACTATAATCTCGGTCTTGCATTCTCTCAAAATAAGGAATATGAAAAAGCAATTCCATGTTTAAAAAAATCTCTTGTTGCAAATCCAGAAGCTCAAAATGTTAACGCTCCCCTTGCAATGGCTTTATATAATGCCCATCACTTTAAGGAAAGCCTTGCATTTTTACGCCGTGCACTGAATGAAAACCCTGACAACAAAGAAGCCCTTTATTGTATGGCAGATGCAATGCAGGAATGCGGTTACGGCGATAAAGCAATGAAAATTTTCATGCACCTTCGTCCTGATCCAAACTATGGCGCTCGCTCTTGTCTGGCAGCGGGTCTTATTCACACAAAAATGAATCAATACGACAAAGCCATGCAGGATTTTGAGATAGGTCTTCGCCATCAGGAAACACCTGTAGAAATAATGCTTGAAATTCGCTATCGATACGCACAGGCATGTTTTGCAACAAAAAATATTGCTCTCGGTATCAATCAGCTGCGGGAAATTCAGACGATAAACCCAACATACAAAGATGTACCTAATCTTTTAAGCCGCTATTCAGAATTAAATCAAAATAAAAACCTTCAGATTTTCTTAATGAGCAGCACATCAGACTTTGTTGCCCTGTGCCGTAAAGTCGTAATGGCCTATTATCCCCGCGCAATCGTAAAAATTCAGGATATAAGCGTAGAAAGCGACCATGTTGAAATTCTTCTTAATGTAGATACAAGTAAATGGGAAGATACAGAAGTATTCAGATTTTACAGAACAACCGGCTCAATCGGTGAACTTTTTGTACGGGATTTCCAAGCCAAAGTAAGCGAAGCAAAGGCTGACCGTGGAATCTGTTTTACTGCAGGCTCATTTACAGAAGAAGCAGTTAAGTATTCCGAGGGTCGACCTATTGATCTTGTTTCAAAAGAAGGTCTTGTTCGATTGTTAAAAAAGGTAGACGCAAACTAAAGAGGGAGAGGTCTCTCCCTGCGCCCGCATTGCATTGCGGGCTACCCTCTCTAACGGGAGAACTCTCCCGTAACGCCCTCTCTTAAGAATTCTTTTTATTTTTTAATTCTTTTACAAACTCTCCAATGCGGTCAAGGGCAATTTTCATTTTATCAATTCCCGTTGCATAGCAGCAGCGGATATGTCCTTCTCCACCAAGTCCAAAAACACTTCCTGGAACTACGGCAACATTGTACTTTTGAAAAAGTTGTGTTGCAAATTCCTCGGAACTCAGTCCTGTAGAAGAAATATCCGGGAACATATAAAACGCACCCTTTGGCTCAGGAACAGGAAGTCCCATATCGCAGAAAGCCTTGTACATTAAATTACGTCGCTGCTGATAACTTACGCGCATTTTTTCAACATCTTTCCATCCGTGCCTAAGCCCCTCCACAGCCGCATACTGACTGAAAATCGGAGCACAAATTGTGTTATAGCCGTGAAGTTTAACTATCTGTGCAAGAACTTCTGCTGGCGCACAGATATAACCAATACGCCATCCCGTCATCGCAAAAGATTTTGAAAAACCGTTTAAAATAATTGCATAGTCTTTCATTCCATCAAAAGAGCCGATAGAAACATGCTTTGCATCTTCATAACGAAGTTCACAATAAATTTCATCAGAAATACACCATATCTGATTATCAACAACAACTTGAGCAATTTTTTTCAGTTCATCGGCAGGAATCATCGTGCCTGTAGGATTGTTTGGCGAACAAATCATTATTGCTTTTGTTTTAGGTGTTATAGCTTTTTTTATCTGCTCCGCTGTTGGATAATAGCCGTTTACGCTTGAATCAATGGGAACGATTTTTGCCTTACAAAGCTGAGCGAGCGGAACATAGTTTACATAACACGGCTGAACAACAATCAGTTCGTCGTCAGGGTTTAAAATCGCACGAAGAACTGCATCAACCCCTTCGCTTGCACCTACAGTAACTAAAACTTCATTTTTAGGGTTGTAGTACATTCCGTATCGTTCCATGTATTTAGAAACTTCTTCCCTTAGCTCAATTAAACCCCAGTTAGAAGTATAAGAAGTGTGTCCTTTTTCCAGATGATAAAAAGCTTCTTCCCTCATAACCCAGGGGGTCGGAAAATCCGGCTCACCAACCGAAAGTGAAATTACATCATCATGTCCAATAAGCATTTCAAAGAATTTGCGTATTCCTGACGGAGGAATTCCCTGCACTGCATCGGATAATCTATCTTTTCTTGTATTCAATTTTTATATCTCCAGGTAACGGCTCAAAGACCGCATCATTATTCAACCAAATAAAATACGAGTTCTGCCTTATAAAAACTTGCGGACAGAAATCATCATTCTTTTAAGCCATAACCCCTTCACGGCGGTCTGATTCATCTTCTACATAAAGAACATCATTTTCCTTGTATTTTTTTAATAAAAAGTGAGTTTTTGTAGAACGAACGCCATTCAGGGTAGAAAGTTTACTGGAAACAAAGCCTGCAACTTCCTTTAAATTATCGCCTTCTATAACAACCTTAAGGTCATAGCCGCCACTCATCAAATAAAGCGATTTAACCTGCGGAAAACGATAAATCCGCTCAGCCAAGGCATCAAAACCGTGTTCACGTTCAGGCTGACACTGAATTTCAATTTCAGCCACAACCTTGTCTTTATTCGCCTCGTCTTTTTCAGGATTAACAATGGCCGCGTATTTTAAGATAATTCCTTCATTTTCTAAAGACGCTATAATTTTTTTTACTTCGTCTACAGATTTTTTTGTCATTGCAGAAATGTCTTCTACCGAAAGACGCGCATTTTCCCGCAATAATTCAAGAATTT
This sequence comes from Treponema sp., assembly GCA_045534325.1. Lineage (GTDB taxonomy): Bacteria > Spirochaetota > Spirochaetia > Treponematales > Treponemataceae > Treponema_D. The sequence goes on from JAZSJM010000292.1 coordinate 13,819, forward strand.
CTTCTTTACCGTCCATAATTTTCTCCTATACAACGCTTTGCAACGCCAGAGTCTATTTTACTTTATTCCAGAATAATTGTCAGTATCCGCATGCATCCGTCATAAATTCTTGAATTTTACAGTTTTTTTCTTTATTATTTGCTTAAACTTTAATCGAGGTTTTTTATGGAAAAACTAAGCATTCTTCTGGCTAAAGGCCGCATTTATGAATCTGTTGTTGAACTTTTAAAAGATGTGGGAATTTCTATTTACCTTCCTGACCGCACTTATTATCCAATCACAAATCAGGAAGATCTTGCTTTTCAGGTCGTTAAGCCTCAAATTTCAAGTGCACTTTTAGCTGAGGGCAAAGCAGATGTTGCTTTTTCTGGAAAAGACTGGGTATTTGAAAATGGTGTTCAAGATAAAGTTGAAGAGATAATGGATTTGGGATTTGACCCAGTTCGTATCGTTGTAGCTGTTCCAGAAACAGTTGATTTTGAAAAACTTCTTAAAAAACCAGTAACAATTGCAACTGAATATCAGAATTTAAGCCGTAAATGGGCAGAAGATAAAAAAGTTGATGGAAAGATTTTCCGTACCTGGGGAACCAGCGAAGGTTTTGTTCAGGATAACGAAAATGCTCTTGCACAGATTTTAATTGATAATACTTCTACCGGTTCAAGCCTAAAAGCAAATAACTTAAAAATTGCTGATACCATTATGACCTCTTCTACCCGCATGTATGCCTCTAAAGAAGCCTTAAAAAATCCAGAAAAAAAACAAAAAATCATGGAAATTAAAATGCTTTTCGAAGCAGTTCTTGCTGCAAGAAGTCGTGTAATGCTGGAAATGAATGTTTCAAAAGATAAGTTTGATGCCCTTATTAAAGGAATTCCTTCCATGAAAAGCCCGACAGTTTCTCCGCTTTTTGGTGATGACGGTTATGCTGTTAAAATTGCCGTTAAAAAAAGCGAAGTTCCAACTTTACTTCCAAAACTTCATCAGCTTGGCGCGACAGACATTCTTGAATACGAGCTTAGAAAAGTAATGCAATAAAAAAAGGGGGATATTCCCCCTCGCTCCCAAGTCCTCACTTCGCTGCGGTCTTGTCCGCTACCCCCTCTGCGGGACTAAATCGCCGTCCCGCAACGCCCGCTTAAATCATATTTTACGAAAGATGTTTTCTTAAAGTACTTCTAACAGCACCTTTTCCGCCAAGTTCTTCTTTAAAGAGTTCTTCAATTTTTTCTCCTATTCCAGCTTTGTAGAGGTCAATTCCAAATATGTTTTTATTAGAGAGTATTGGTTTTAACTGTCCAGAGTACGAATCGGTCTTGTTCCATTCGACTCCTTCAAGGGCTGCGGTAAGTTCATCAAGCATCGGATCAGGTGAAAGCTCAAACTTATTTCCTTTATCGTCTACTCCCAAAAGATAGCGACACCAGCCTGCAATCGCCAAAGGAATTGCCTTTAATTTAGAGGCATCTCCGTCTTTTTCTACATAGCTTTTTATAGTTTCCCCAAACCGTATTCCAACCTTTTGAGAAGTATCACAGGCAATTCGCTGAGGAGTATCAGGCACATAAGGATTTGGCAGGCGCACATTAATTACTTCACTTACAAATGCTTGTGGAGAAAGAATTTTCGGATCTGTAACTACCCTCATTCCTTCATCAGGACCGATTCTTTTTACAAGTTCCTTCAGTTCACTATCTTTCATCTCATCTGCAATAAGTTTGTAGTCAAGCAAACATCCATAAACGGCAAGGGCAGTATGAAGTGGGTTAAGACAGGTTGTTACTTTCATCCGCTCAACTTTATTAACTGTTACACGGTCCGTCATATAAACACCTGCTTTTTCAAGTGCAGGCCGACCGTTTGGAAATTTATCCTCAATTACAAGATACTGTGGTCCTTCTGCATTTACAAACGGAGCAATGAATGTCTTTTTTTCAGTAACAAAAGGCTTCATTTTTTCAATACCACATTCTTCGAGTTTTTTTCCAATTTCCTCGCTCGGGCGCGGTGTAATTTTATCAATCATCGACCAAGGGAATGTAATCTTTCGATCATCTGTCAGATAATCAATAAATTCAGAAACCACAAATCCTTTTTTTACCCATTCACGGGCAAAACTGATAACAGAAGTCTGAAGTTTTTCTCCATTATGAGAACAGTTATCCATTGATACAACGGCAAGCGGTAGTTTTCCATTCTTAAATCTGTGATAAAGCAGCGACGTTACCTGTGCCATTACGCTTGTAGCCTTGTCAGGTCCTTTTTCAATATCTGAGGCAATATATGACAAATACTCACCAGCGGCATTTTTTAACGCATAACCTTTTTCAGTTATTGTAAAACTTATCAGACGAAGAGACGGCTTAGCAAAAATCTCTTTCATTCTTAGCCATTCTTCTGGATTTTCTGGAGTTGAGCGGATTGCCTGAGCAAGCGAACCGATTACCTGCTTTGTTACATTTCCATCTGGCTTTAATGTAACACCTAAAACAAGATTATCCTGAGGTTTATAGATTTCATCGATAATGTCAAAACTAAAGGTTTCTGCACAAACAATTCCTGTTTTGCTTAATCCCCGCTCCAAAAGCGAATCGGCTATTGACCCGATAAAAATGCGAAAAATATTTCCAACACCAAAATGAACCCATTCAGGATTCTGTATAGTTTCTTCGCGAACTTTTTTTATGTCAAAAGCCGGAAGTTTTACTCCTGCATTTTTCCAGCCCTGAATATCTTTTAAACCTTCTAATGTCAGTTTCATATTTGCCTCTTTTTTTATTTTCGTTTAGAACCCTTTTCTATTGATTCCCAAAGACCACAGATATATGCCGCACCAAGTGCACGATCATACAAACCATAACCTGGCATCGCCTTTTCATCCCAAATCATACGACCATGATCAGGGCGAATAGGACCAGTGAAACCAATGTCATATAAGGCCTTTACAATTTCATACATATCGAAAGAACCATCACTTGAAAGATGTGCTGCTTCCTCGAAATCATTTTTTCCGTCATTGAACTGCAAGTTTCGGACATGAGCAAAGTGGATTCTGCCTTTAAGTGCACGAATCATGGCTGGCAAGTCATTGTCAGGATTTGTTCCATAACTTCCTGCACAGAAAGTAATACCATTATGGGGATTGTCCGTATTCTTCAACATCCGCTGAATATTTGGCAAACTGTTGATAATTCTTGGCAGGCCAAAGACGCTCCAAGCAGGATCATCAGGATGAATTGCCATATTAATATCGTATTTGTCACAAACAGGCATAATTGCATCAAGGAAATACTTAAGACGATCAAAGAGCATATCTGCTGTTGTACCTTCATACATCTTGAATAAATCCTTAATTTTTGCCATGCGTTCTGGTTCCCAGCCTGGCATTACAGTTCCATTCATATCACCCGCTATACTGTCAAACATTTTTGCAGGATCAATTGCATCAACTGCTTTCTGATTGTAAGCCAATACTGTTGAACCATCAGGACGAACACGTGCAAGTTCGGTACGAGTCCAGTCGAATACAGGCATGAAGTTATAACATACCATATGAATATCATTCTTACCCAAACTTTCAAGAGATTTGATGTAAGCATCGATATGTTTGTCACGGTCAGCACCCGCAGTTTTAATTGCATCACTTACATTGACACTTTCAATGCCATCGAGTGTAAGACCTGAAGCCTCAACTTCATCTTTTAAAGCTTTTACTTCGGCTTCTGTCCAGACTTCTCCAGGCATCTTATTATAAAGAGTAGAAATAACCCCCTTCACATAAGCTGTCTGTCTAATCTGTGCCAACGTTACGGTATCAAATTTTGATCCGTACCATCTCATAGTCATTTTCATAATAAATCTCCCTTATTATTATTTAGCCCGCAACACCAAAAATCATATTCGGAATGAACAGAACTAGTTTAGGGCAGAATACAAGAATTGCAAGTTCCAAAAGAATAGCAAAGAAAAACGGAAGACTTTCTTTCGTGTATTCTTCTGGGGGACAACCTATTATTCCACAAACAGTATATAAAGCAGAACCTATTGGCGGCGTCATTACACCCAAAGTAACGATTGTTGCCATCAAAACCCCAAAATGAACAGGATCCATACCTACGCTTGTTACCATTGGAAGGAAAATCGGTGTCAGAAGTAAAAAATTTACGTTACTATCTACAAACATTCCTGTAATAAAAAGAAATCCCAGCATTATCAAAGTTAAAAGCTGTGCATTTTCTGTTATTCCAAAAATCAATGAACTTAAGGCAGCAGGCAGTTTTACCCAAGTGATTGCATAACTGAAAGGACCTGACATGGCAATAATAAGCATAATTGCACCGTTATCTTTTAATGTGGTAATCAGGGCTTCCTTAAAGTTTTTCCAATTCAACTTTTTATAAACAAATTTTCCAACAAGAAGGGCATAAACAACAGCAAATGCTCCAGATTCAGATGGAGTAAATACTCCAAAGCGAATTCCAACGATTAGAATTATTGGAAACAGAAGAGCCCAAACAGATTGCTTTAAGTTTGTAAAAATTTCTGTAGCCGTAAGTTTTGGTGCATCCACTGCCGGCGGATCAAATTTTCTGATTCGGCTTGTAATAGTTGTTGTTGCCATAAGGAATACCATCATAAGAATTCCTGGAATAATACCTGCTGCAAATAGACGACCAATTGAAACTTCTCCCACAAATCCAAAGATGATAAGTCCAAGACTTGGCGGAATAGTTGCGGTTATCAAAGCTGTAAGACAATTTATGGAACAAATATAGCCTTTTGTGTATCCTCGCCTCATCATTTCTGGAGCAAGAATTCTTGTTTCCATTGCAGCATCAGCTGTTGCAGAACCAGAAACACCGCCCATCAAAGTAGACATAACTACAGAAATCTGTGCAGTACCACCGTACATTCTGCGAGTTAAAAGCCTGGCAAGACTTAAAAGTTCATCTGTAATTCCAGACACATTCATTAAATTACCGGCAAAAATAAAGAAAGGTACAGCAAGAAAAGCAAAAGACTGACTTTGTAAAACAACCATTTGAACAGCAGCCTCAAACGGAAGCATTGGCTGACTAAGAAAAAAAGCAAATCCTGCAATGCCGATTACAAATGCAATAGGCATTCCCATTAAAAGAAAAACTACAAAACATATAAGTAAAAGGCTCATAATTGTGCCTCCTTATCTTCTTCTTCATGATTATTAAAATGCTCAATAGCAAGTTTTATTTTAACAACGGTAGAAATCGACATTGAAAAAGTTGCCACCACAAAACTCAAGTGAACAAGCGCATAAGGAATCGGCAAAGATTGAAAAGTCCTGAGCCGTTCTGTAATAACCAGACGCATGCCATAAATGCAACTGATAACGCAAACTCCGAGAATAATAACATAAACTAAAATCAAAACAGCTTTTTGTACTTTTTTTGGAAAATATCTTGTTACAAGGTCAATTCCTATCAGCTGTCCGCTTCTCCAGGCAACATCAGCTCCCAGGAATGAAACCCATGCAAGAAAAAGCATGGCAAGATCAATGTTCCATGCCATCGAAAGGCGAAAAAATCTCAGGATTGCAGATCCAAATACAAGAACCACAAGAACAATAAATCCGCCTCCGCAAAAAGCGGTTTCGCATTTACAAAATGCATCATAAATTTTCTTAATATTTTTCATATCATCAGTTCCAGAATCTTATAAAAATCTATATTCTCCCTCAAAATAAGGGAGAATATATTCCAAATTTATTATTTACTGACCCAATTCTTTAAAAAGACGTTCTTTTAAGCCTGCAGAAAATCCCAGGTCGTTATTTGTATAGAGGGGTTCTATCGCAGCCTTAAATTCTGCAATATCTACATCGCTGATAGTAACGCCGTTTTTCTTCATGTGGTCATAATAACTGGCTTCTTCTTTTTCAATTATTTCACCATATTCAACAGCTGCGTCACGCATTGTTTTTACAAACAATTCTCTATCCGAAGCAGAAAGACTGTTATAAAAAGAAGCAGAACATACAAATGCAGACTGAAGCATATAGTGTTTTGTCATTGCAAGATTTTTTGTAACTTCATAAATACGTGAGCCATCAGCTGTAGCAACTTGAACTTCACAACCATCAAGTGTTTTCTGTTGAATTCCTGGGAAAACTTCTCCCCATGAAATACCAATATTTGCAAATCCAAAATATTTTGCAAGATTGTTGCCTATAGCATTTCCAAAACCACGTATACGAAGTCCCTTAAGATCTGATACATGATTGACAGGTTTAGTTGTATAAAAACAGCGGAATCCATTGTACATGTTCGTAATGTAAATAATTCCTTCCTTTTCCAAAGCAGCTGACCACTCTTTAAATAATGACGTATCCGGAAGTTTTTTTAAGCTGGCAGGATTTGTAAGAATATAAGGAGCCATAAGAATATTTAAATCCGGAAGCTTAAATTGACTAGCAAGACGTCCCGGATCGCTTGGAACTACAAGATTGATTCCAAGTTTTGCCTGTGTTACAAGCGCATCTGTATCCCCAGAAAGAGCACCTGCAACTTGAACAGTTGCATCAAATCGACCGCTTTCATTAAGGCGATCAGCAACAGCCTGCATCATACGGCTCTGGCCTGTAGTAGCGGCTTCTGTTCCTGCAAAAGTAACAGAAATTTTTGCAGCGTTCTTTTTTCCTGTACATGAAGTCAGCAGCATTGTGCACAGCAAAGCAGAACCAAGTGTAAATAAAATTGTTTTTTTCATAAAACAGTCCTCCTCTTCGACTGACATACTGACATGTTAGTTTATAAAAAATCAGCTGTCAACAAATTTTTTTGCAAGATTAAGCTGTTTTTTTCAAATTTTGCCATATTTTGTGTTAAAACGTGCTCCAAAACCGTATAATTGACATATAATTTTGGTGATGCTAGTATGTCAGCATCAGGAGCCAAAACATTGGATAAAGTTGATTCAAGCGTACAGTCAGCAGTATATACTGCCCTAAGAAACAACATTATGTCTCTTCAACTTAAACCCGGCACCCCCATGAGCACTCAAAAAATTGCAGCACGGCTAAACGTAAGCCGAACTCCTGTACGGGAAGCATTTATCCGACTTCAGCGGGATGGGCTTGTTGAAATTTTTCCTCAAAAAGAAACCATTGTTTCGCGTATAGATTTTTCTAAAGTAGAACAGGAACGTTTTGTGCGCGAAAGTCTTGAATGTGCAAATCTTCATCTTCTCATAAATAAAATTTCAAACGAAGATATAGAAGAACTTGAACTCAATCTTGAACAGCAGAAATCAACTGTAAATAATTCAGGCAACGACGAACTTATAAAACTGGATAACGCTTTTCATGAATATATGTTTAAGGTAACAGGTCAAAAGTTCAGCTGGGAGACAATCGAAAAAACAAGCAACCATTATTCACGAATCCGAAATTTAACCGCATGGGACAAGGATATAATGCTTGAAACTATCAAACAGCATGAAAATATATTTAATGCAGTAAAAGAAAAAAACATTAATCAGGCAGAAATTTTTATAAAATCACATCTTCATCGTCTGGAAAACCAGCTTCATAAACTTTTAGAAGATTATCCAGATTATTTTGTGAAAGAATCAATTCCTTCAGAACAAATGTTTGAGGCTCTTCTTCGTCAATAAACAAGACTTGATTTTAAAAATATGCTAAAATCATGATTATAAATTTTTTATGAGGAATTTAATGCGTACTGCATCAATCGAACGAAATACAAAAGAAACACAAATTTCACTTACACTAAATCTTGACGGAACAGGAAAATGCAATGTAAAAAATCCAATCGGTTTTTTTAATCACATGCTAAATTCTTTCTGTAAACACGGAATGTTTGATTTGTCTGGTTCAATTTGTGGCGACCTGGATGTAGACCAACATCACCTAATTGAAGATACAGGAATTTCTTTAGGCCTTGCCTTTGCAAAAGCTCTGGGCGATTGTGCTGGTATAAATCGTACAGGTTATTTTATCTACCCAATGGATGAAAGCCTTTTAAGATGCGGAGTGGATTTTGATATAATTGAAAGCGCTTCAACAGAAGAACGAAAGGATGCTACAAGTCAGGCAGCAGTTGATTTTGGAGGTCGCCCTTTCTGCGTGTGTAATGCAAAACTTGACGGACAGCCTCTTGTAAGCGTTGATGAAAACGGAAATCAATATCTTTTTCAAACAGACTGTTTTGAAGATTTCTGGCAGGGTTTTGCCGCAAATGCAAAATGCAATATTCACTTAGATACAATCCGAGGAAGAAGTGATCATCATAAAGTAGAGGGCTTATTTAAAGCTGCCGCCCGTGCAATACGCAGCGCAGTAGAAATTGACCCGCGCCGAAACGGAGAAATTCCAAGCACAAAAGGAAAAATTTAATACCGCTTCTAAATACTTTTATTATTTTTCTTTTGCAGACTAAGCGTATTTCTCTCCCAGAATACACCGTCTCTATATCCTTGAATTTCTTTATCAGTTTCTGCTTTTTTCAGGCGCTTTTCTGCCCATAAGCAATATTCCTCATTCAATTCAATTCCGCAGTAGTTTCTGCCAAGTTTTTTTGCTGTAACACTTGTTGTTCCGCTTCCTAAAAATGGATCAAAAACAACATCCCCTTCTTTTGAGGAAGCTAAAATCAATTTGGCATATAATTTTTCTGGTTTTTGCGTAGGATGATTTGTATTTTCCGGCATCGACCAAAAAGGAACAGAAATATCATCCCAGAAATTTGAAGGATATGTCAGCCTGAAATTCCCGTCCTTTTCTTCTTTCCAATCTTTAGCTTTTCCATCAACCCTATAAGGAGCAAGAACTTTTCTTTTCATTTTTACTGCATCAACATTAAAATAATATTCATCCGGGTTTTTTACAGCAAACCAGATGTCTTCCATGCCGTTTTTCCAGTTTGATTTTGCACCCCGGCCTTTTTCCCGCTGCCATGTAATTCTATTTAATACAGTTAATTCTTTTTCTACAGCCCTCTGCAAAGACGAAGTACATTTCCAATCACCACAAATATATAAGGAACCACTTTTTTTTAATTTTTTACAAACCAGTGGAAACCATTCTTCAAGATAATCATCGTATTTTTCTTCTGTTCTTGAATTAAACTTTAAGCCGTTAAAGTTTTTTGAAAGATTGTATGGAGGGTCAATTATTATCAGGTCAGCAAATTCATCTGGTACAAATTTTATCATGGTAAGGATATCACCATTTAGAGTTCGATTAATAATTGAAGTATCTCTGGTTATATTCTTTTCTGTAAGAAGCCTGCTTTTAAATTCTGAAATTTCTTGTGGTAAAAGTGTAAGTGTCCGATTGTTTTCTGCTTTTTGCTCTTCCATATCTTTCTCTTTTGACTTAGTTTATCATCATTCTTTACAAGGGTTAAGGTCATCTGCAGTTATAAATACATGTGTAAATTCCTAAAACGATATCCAGTGTTTTTTTAGTGATGACTTTTTAACAATAAAATGATAAATTCAATTCGATTAGGTGACTTTTAAACTCCCGAGCAATCTTTTATTAAGATCTCTCCCATTCTTAAGTCACTTTCAGGGGTACTAGATGAGCAAAATCGCTATCAGAATCAACTCGGCTGACATTGTTGCTGTTGCACTCCAGCCACTTTCAAAAGGAACAGCTGTAACTCTCGAAGCTATGGATAACACTCCAGAAGTAACGGTTACTCTTCAGGAAGATATCACGGCAGGTCATAAATTTGCACTTCGTGATATAAAAAAAGATGAACCAATCATTAAATATGGATATCCAATCGGTGCAGCAACCCAAGATATTTCTGCAGGATGTCACGTACACACTCATAATATTCACACTCTTCTTTCAGAAAAATTTGATTACACATACGATGAATCTTCTGCAAAAGCAGCTTATGACAACTGGTATAAGGAAACTCAGTCTTTAAGAGACAATGTTCCTATGGTAAATGTATACAAGCGTGCAGACGGTCGTGTAGGAAGCCGTAACGAAATCTGGATTGTTCCTCTCGTTGGCTGTGTAAACAAAATTTCAGAAACTTTAGCTGCATGGGCAAATGGTAAATTCCTTCATGGTGAACCAAAACCTAACAAAAAAGGCGGTCTTGAAGGTGTATATACATGGACTCATCCTTATGGCTGCTCACAGATGGGCGGAGATAAAGAAACCACAGCTAAAATACTTGCTGATTTAGTTCACCATCCGAATGCTGGCGGCGTTTTAGTTGTTTCCCTTGGATGTGAAGAAAACAATATTCCTTATTTTAAGGAATTCTTAGGTGAATATGATGAAAACCGTGTTAAATTCATGACTACACAGCAGTGTGATGATGAACTTGAAACTGGTAAAAAACTTATTAGAGAACTTGTAACATACGTTAAACAGTTCAAAAGAACAGAAGTTCCTCTTTCAGAAGTTGTTCTTGGAATGAAGTGTGGGGGTTCAGACGGTATGTCTGGAATTACAGCAAATGCTCTTATCGGACGTATATGCGATGCAATGACCGGCATGGGCGGAAAAGTAATGCTTACTGAAGTACCTGAAATGTTCGGTGCAGAGCAGATGCTTATGAACAGAGCCGTTAACAAGGGAATTTTTGATAAAACTGTAAACTTAATCAACGGATTTAAAGATTATTATGCACGCCACAATCAGGTTTGTTACGAAAATCCAAGTCCAGGAAACAAAGCCGGTGGAATTACAACACTTGAAGATAAATCATTAGGTTGTGTTCAAAAAGGTGGTAAAGCCCCTGTTACAGGTGTCCTTAAATATGGTGAACGGCTTACGGAAAAAGGCCTTACCCTTCTTGAAGGACCTGGAAATGACATTGTTTCTACAACAGACATGACTGCAGCTGGTGCAAATATAATTCTCTTCTCTACTGGACGCGGAACACCTCTTGGCGCTCCTGTTCCAACAGTTAAAATCGCAACAAATCATCCTTTAGCACAAAAAAAAGGCAATTGGATTGATTTTGATGCCGCACGTCTTTTAGATGAACCAAGTGACAAAGTAAGAGACGCACTCCTAAAGCAGATCTGTGATATTGTTTCAGGACGTGCCGTTACGAAAAATGAAAAAAACAACTACCGCGAAATTGCTATCTTTAAGGACGGTGTAACACTCTAATGTACACTGAAATTTTAGGTATACTCGCTAGTGTTTTAATAATATGTGCCTTTATGTTCAAGGATATAAAAATTATTCGTATTCTTGATGCGTTTGGTGCAGCGTTATACATTTTATACGGAGTTTTGATTGGTTCATTTCCGAATATTCTGCTGAATGTTGTTCTGGTTTTAATACAGATTTATCATCTGATAAAACTGTATAAAGAAAAACGACAACCTGCTGAATAAACCATAAAACAGTCTGTAAAAACCGCTTTTCATTCCCGATTAGCGGTTTTTTTGTTTATTACCAATATTTCATTTAGATTTCGTCTAAATTATATATTAGTTTGTTTTATTCGTATTTTTTCATATCTTTTTTATTTTTCTGTATTATAATATTTTAAAGGTATCTTTAATAATGGACTTAATTTTTAACGTAGACTTTGACATAGCCAGCGTGCTCATTTTTTTTATTGTATTTTCGGTTGTTTATTTTTTATATGATTTAAAAATCGAAACAACAAAAAAATTCTTAAACTTCACAATTCTAGCTTTTATAACGACCATACTTGATTTATTAACTGCAATTACCATTTCTAATCCTAATAAATTTTCTGACTGGACAAACACAATACTCAATTCAATCTACCTTTTGTGTTCATTTTTTCCAGCCTGGCTTATCAGTATCTATATTCAAAGCTGCATAAAGTTTAAATCAAAGGTACATTTTGCAATCGACTGTTCTATTGCAGCCATTTATATAATCCTTTTGATTACAAATCTCTTTACAGGTATTATATTTTCTATTACTGAAGGACTATACATCCATGGTCCACTATTCCTGTGCAATTTTGGTGTTTCATTTTTATTTTTTGCACATTTATTCTTTATTTTCTGCTGGCAGTACAAAAAATTTACGGTTAAACAAAGATTTTTAAACATAATTATTTTTGTTTTGCCAGATGTAATCTGCTTTTTACAGATACTGTTCCCTGAATATCTGTTTTCTCAATTTGCTTATGCAATAATTACTCTTATTTTACTTTTTACGCAGCAGACTCCAGACTTTGTTGAACTTGAATATTTGAGAAAAAATCTAGAATTAGAAGTTCAAAAACAGACAACAGAATTACGTCGCCGTGAACGTCAAATTGACCTTATGTCTCAAGAAGCCACTCAGGCTCTGGCACAGGCAATTGATGAAAAAGACAATTATACAAACGGTCATTCAAATCGCGTTTCAATTTATTCAATGCTTCTCGCACAGGCGTTGGATTGGGATGTAGAAAAAGTAGAACGTCTTCGTATTGCGGCCCTTTTACATGACGTCGGAAAAATCGGTATTCCAGATGCAATTCTAAAAAATCCTAATAAACTGACTTCAATTGAATATGAACAAATAAAAACCCACACAGAAAGAGGCGGAAAAATTCTACATAACTTTACAACTCTTCCAGGAGCAGAAATCGTTGCAAAATATCATCACGAGCGCTACGACGGAACTGGTTATCCAGGAGAGTATAAGGGAAAGAATATTCCTGAATTTGCACGCATAGTTGCAATTGCAGACGCTTTCGATGCAATGAATTCAAAACGAATATATAGAAACAACCTTCCTTCTGAAGAAGTTTATAAACGTATGGAAGAAGGAAGAGGAACTCAATTTGACCCTGACTTTCTTGATACATTCTTAAAGCTGATTGACGACGGTATTATTTACTAATTTTTTTTACAGCGACGGTATATATCCCTCTTTTTCAATTATACTTTTTGCAGATATAATCAGAGTCAGGGGATATAATGCGTTTTATACACACTGCGGATTGGCATCTTGGAAATAAGATGCATGACATTGATAGAACAAGTGAAGTAAATTTCTTTCTTTCATGGCTAAAGACTCAAATCGAAAACCAGAAAGCCCTTTCCCTGATAATTTCCGGTGATATTTTTGATACTACAAATCCTCCAACAGAATCACGCACTCAGTTCAAAAATTTTTTATCCTCTCTTCTTCCAACATGCTGTAAAAACGTAGTTATAATCGGTGGAAATCATGATTCGGCGTCTTTGCTGTGCCGTTCCTTTTGCACGTGAAACAGAATTAAAAGAATACTGTAGCGACGAAACAGAAGATGGTGTAACAGCCGCAGACTCACAATGATTATTTTGAAAAACAGCAAAAGCGGAAAGATCTTTTTGGAGATAATGATGTCGAGCAGGAAAGGACAAATCTAGCAACCTTGATTGAAAAAAATCAGGATGAATTTGAATCTGTTTCTCTTGAGAATAAAAAAAACCGGGAAGAAATTATTTCTTATAAATCAAATCTAAACACTTTGAAAAAAGATTTAATAATAAAAGAACAAAAACTTGAGAAGGTAACCGACGCATTAAATCTTAAACTAAAAGAAAACAATTTTAAGGATTTAGAAGAATTGTCATTTTGCCTGTCCAATATAGATAAAATCGATGAATTAAAACAAGAAGCTGAATCCTTAAAAAAAGAAGATGCACAAACCTCTACACAATTGAAATCTGTTTCTGATGACTATGAAAAAACAAAATCAGAAAATAGAACATCTTTAACCCTTGAACAATTATCAGATAAAAAAATTGCGCTTGATTCTGAAATTCAAAATGAAAATCAACTTATCGGAAGCATTGATTCGCAATTAACTGAAAATCAAAAGCAGCAAAAAGAATACACAAAAGCAAAAACAATTCTGGAAAATGCCCTGACAGAAAAAACTCGATGGGAAGTTATTCAACAAATTATCGGTAAAAAAGACGGCGCAGATTTTGAGGTATTTGTTGAGGCTTTTGCTTTTAAGAACCTTCTTACAATTTCAAACATGAGCGGCGGTGAACGATTTATCATCAGTCTATCTCTGGCACTGGGAATTGCCGAACTTGCAAGTCGAAATGTTCAAGTTGATTCTCTGTTTTTAGACGAGGGTTTTGGAACATTAAGCGGTGAACCATTGTATCAGGCCATAAATGCACTAAAATCACTTCAAAGCAAAGGCAAGATGCTTGGTATAATTACACACATTGAGCCAGTTATCCAGGAATTCGATCAAAAAATCGAGGCAGTTAAAAAAAACGGAGGAACAAGTATTTTAATCGGCTCCGGGATAACATCAGCTAAAAAAAATTAATGACTCTTTGAAGCAAGCCATTTTTCAAATTCTTCTTCAAATTTTAGTTCTTCATCAGAACCAATATCGTATAATGCAATTGTCTTTTTTTGTGCGCTGGAAAGATAAGCTGCATTTGAAATATATAAACTCATCATTGCTTCTTTTCCTGTTGCAACAAGTGGGCTTCCTGTTGAAATTGCTTTTGAAAAAGAATCAAATACATCTAAATACGTATCAGGCACCGGCAAATCAAATTTTTTTTCAGTTATTTTAGGAACAGGTATTTTATATTCTTTCTGACTCATATTTTTATATACGTCTGAACTTTCGGGATTTTCAGTTATTGTTATGTGTGATGGCGTGCATGTTACAATTGCCTTATCAAAACTGATTTCCATTCGGTTTATGCCCGGATTTTCGCCAGTTGATGCAATAAACACACCTGTCATTCCGTTTTTCCATTCCATGTAAACTGTTGCTTCATCTTCTACTTCAATCTTGTGATACTTTCCCTCATTACAAAAACCAGTAACTGTCTGTGGCTGACCAAAAAGCCAGCACAAAAGATCAAGACTATGGGGACACTGATTCAATAAAGTTCCGCCGCCGTCTGTAGCATAAGAAGCACGCCACGGAGAACTTTTATAATATGCATCAGTTCTAAACCAATCTGTAACGATATAAGAAACGCGTTTTACTTTTCCATATTTTCCAGATTCAACAATGTTTTTCAACTCAAGATTTATAGGATATCTTCTCTGATGAAAAATAAATCCATACTGCTTATTTACAGGTTTTGCTTCGAGCATTTCCCGACCCTGCCTTAAATAAACACCAGCCGGCTTATCACAAAGAACGTGAAGACCTCTCCTGAATGCTGCTTTTGCGACTTTTTTATGGGAATAATGCGGTGTAACAATCAAAACTGCATCAACATCAAATTCTTTATTATCAAATCCCTCAAAAAAAGAATCATCACTATCATAGATTTTTATATCACTTGTAAGATATTTATTGATTCGTTCTAAATTTGGACCTTTAACACGTGTGCAGGCTGTAATTTTAAAACCTAATTCGCTATGAGTAAAAATTTTTTCCGCATATTTCGAACCCATATCACCAACGCCTACAATCCCAAGTCTTACCATAATAACCCTCCTGACAGCGTTTTGAATATAAAACTAACCTTAAGTTATTATACCATGAGATAGTTGATATGAATTTTTATTTTTACTTTTTAATAATTTATTATTCTGTTTTATTACCCAAAAAAACTGCGACAGGTTTTAAAAATGAAATATTTTCACAGATAATTTTTACGATAACCAACATTGGAACTGCTAAAATCATTCCTAAAACACCCCAAATCCATCCTGCAAAAGAAAGGGCTACTAAAATTACAAAAGGTGATATTCCCAAGTTTTCACCTTCTATTTTTGGTTCAACAACATTTCCCAGAACAAAATTTACAGCAACAATCCATAACGAAAGAAAAAGTGTTGCAATCCATGAAGGATAAAATTGAATTATTGCAAAAACTATGATTATTAATGAAGAGGCAATCGAACCAAAAGTAGGAATAAAATTAAGACAAAACGCTAAAAATCCCCAGATTAAAGCAAAATCCAATCTTGTTAGCAGACATGCCAAAAAAACCAATACTCCGGTCATCAAAGAAATTACAAACTTAATTGATGCATAATGCGTTGTATCGGAAATAATATTTTGAACAACATGAACTACCCTAAGATTATTATTACCATCAAAAGCTAAATTAACTTTTCTCCTTGTTTTTTTAAATTCTGCAAGCAGAAAAACTGATAAAAGAACAACTAAAAACAGAGCCTTCATAAAGCCAACAATTGAAGTCGTAAAATTAACTGCAATCAAACGCAAATATTCTAAAATATTGAATTGATTGTTAAGATTAACAAATAATGAATCTTCTTCATTAAAATCTAGAAACTTAAACACCCTTGAATCTGAAGAAAAAGTAAGTTTTAAGTTTTCAACAATTTCTTGAAATTTTTCCTGATATTTAGGAATTGAAAAAACTATGGATTTAAAACTTGAACCCAATAAATTCATTATCAAAAATAAAACAATAAAAAATATTATATAAACTACAAAAATAGAAACCCACCAGGGAAGTTTAGTTTTATTATTCAAGGTTTTTATAAATGGATAAAACACAAATGACAGAAGTACAGAAAGAACAACTGGCTTAAAAAAACTATCCATTATTTTAAGAAGAAAACAGAACAGCACAACTGCAAAAAATATCATAATGAAAAAAATCCCTCTTAGAAATTTATTCTGTTCTACCATAAATTAACCTCTATAATGGAGTTTAATATATTCAAGTAAAAAAAAATACCCGTCCATTTTAAAATCAGGTATTTTTCATTTTCAAACTTTTTTAATTTGCCAGCCATTGGATTTTCGCTATACTTCTATACATGAATAAAGAAGATAAACTGCTTATAAAAACACTAAGAATTATTCATGACCAGATTCTAGAAGAACGCACAGATATTTCAAAAACGGATGATGTAAATAATCAAATTGCTGCTGACTACGACGAGATGCTTGAACACCTAAATAAGTTGATTCCGTCTATAAACGAAGTATTTGATATTTATAAACTTGAAGAAGAAGACTTTACTTTTATTATAGAATTAATTGAGATGTACGCAGATAATTTTATTATTGATGGTCGCACTCCAGAGGCAAAAAAACAGACAGAAAAGGAATTTCTAGCCCTTCAAAGTTTTCTAGACCAGTTTTATGACGATGAAATTGATGATGAAAGTTGATTTGATGAGTGAATCCTTCCTTTTACTAAAAATAAGAATATTCAATTTTTTTCAATATAATTGTTGTTATTGTACAAATAGATAGAGATTTTGGACAATTGATTTTTTTTAGAAATTCAAAAAGAATACAAGTATGAAAGAATTAGATGAAGCATTTGCGGATTATTGGGAAAAAACCCTTAAAAGTATTGATTCCTCAGGGGCAGATATTAAACTACTCGAAAAAATTGCTTATGAAGCATTTAGAGAAGTTTATAGAAAACTCGAAGGCGAACACGAATTAAACTATATTTATGACCGTCAGATTCACATTCAGCGCCACAAGATAGAAGATTTAGAAGCCGAAATTGAAAATCTTAAACAGTCTGAAGGATTTAGCGTCCCAGCCTAATCTAATTCCTTTTTAATTTTATATATTGTCCAAATTCCAAGTATTACTGCCAGAATTCCGCTCAAAATATTGCTTATTCCCATTACTATTCCTGCACTTTCACTTCCATAATCAGTAAATTTCTGTAAAAGAATTAATACCGGAACCCTAAATGCAAATATACGGCAAAAATTCATAAATAATGTTACTTTTGTTTTTCCGTAACCATACATTAACGATAAAACAGTTGCATTAATTCCAAGAGGAATTGCTCCCCATGCCTCAT
Source organism: Treponema sp. (assembly GCA_045534325.1). Taxonomy (GTDB): domain Bacteria; phylum Spirochaetota; class Spirochaetia; order Treponematales; family Treponemataceae; genus Treponema_D. The sequence continues at coordinate 31,558 of JAZSJM010000292.1, forward strand.
ACCTGTAGATTCCCTTTATCATCTGCTGAAATTCGTAATCAGATCCTGCAAAAAAAAGTGAAATCTGTTCAAGACAAAGCAGCGACATGCTCATTAAAACAACACCAATAATCAGATTGCATGTTAATTCACACCAAAATGCTTTTAATGTTCGTTCATATTTTTTTGCCCCCCGATTCTGACTTATAACAGCACTACCACCTTCTTGAAAACCACTTTGAGGCATTGTTGTTATGCCTCCGATATTGTTGGAAATTCCTAAGGCTCCCACTGTTTGCGGTCCATACACTGTACACATTGAATTGACAATTACTTTTCCTGCGGCAAAGGCAGCTTTTTCAATAACAACTGGAATAGAAAGTTTTATCATAGGGGCAGCAACTTCATTTTTAAACGAGATTGCCTTAAAAGAAAAACTGAATAAATTGTCTTTTTTTGACATATTAATTACTGCAGTGACTAAAACCGTTAATTGCGATATTAGTGTGGCAATCGCTATCGAAGTAACTCCAAGATGATACACATAAACAAAAACTGCTGTAAAAGAAAGTTTCGTCAAAACAATTCCCATATTCATGTACAGAATTCTTTTTGAATTTCCTCTTGCCCGTTCTATTGCAATATATATGTTGTTAAAAAAAGTTATAACAAGGGCAATTATTTCGATTCGAAAATATGTACTTCCAATAGAAATAAATTCTGCTGGAGTTTTCATAAGTTTTAGAAAAAGTTCTGCTGTTGGAAGAAGCACAAGCAGAAGAAAACTCCCCAAAATTGAACTCATCGCAACCATCGTTGAAACCCGGCGTCTGACAAGTTCATAGTTACCAGCTCCATAGGCTTCACTGACTTTTATGCTTGCTCCTACAGCAAGACCACTTCCAAGAGCAGAAAGCATTATCTGTATTTGACCGATATATGCAACTGATGATACTGCTGTGGCAGAAATGTGAGCTGCCATCATCGTATCAAAAACCTTAAAAACCTGTGTTAAACTCTGATAAAGGGCAAGTGGAATACATACATGCAAAATTACTCTGAACATATTTGCATTAAGTGCAAATTCACGGAATTTTTCATCTCGCTTGGACAAGTTTGCTTTCATCTTTTTTCCTTACACCTTAATTATAAAGTAAATAAAAATGTAAAATTACGCATATATTATGATTTTTTGCTTGAAACTACAGATATTTTATGATTTATATTAAATTATATGGAACAAACTGTTTTTGACACTCAAAGAAAGGGCCTTTTTAGAAATATCGTAAGCGACATCCACATCATAAGAAAAAATCAGTCCTCTTCTATGGCTGATTCCCATTATCATCCTTATTTTGAGCTTTATTATGTTGTAAAGGGTCAGTGCAAAATCTTTGTTGAACACAATCTTTTTGTCGTTAACGAAGGTGATTTGATAATTCTTCCTCCATCAACACTTCATCGAAGTCAGTATGACCAAAATACCCCTGTAGACAGAATTATTTTAAGTTTTAATGAAGAATATCTCCTGCCACTTATTAAATTGATTTCACCTTCATTTAATATAAATATTTTCACGGTTGGAAAATTGACTTTTTCGGGGAAAGCTAGAAGGGATTTCTTAAATTATCTTCTAAATCTTCTTGAAGAAAACAGAAAATCTGACGTCTATAAGACAATAAACTCACATGCCATAATGCTTTCACTTTTTGCACACATTGGCCGGAACAGTAAAAACATAAAACAAGAAGAACTTATAGATATAACAACTGCCTCAATTCAAAATGCTGCTAAATATATTTTTGAAAATTTCAACAGCGAGATTACGCTAAAACAGGCAGCTGATATAGCAGGAATGAGTGAAACATATTTTTCAAGAAAATTTGCAGAAATAACTGGATATGGATTTAAGGAATATCTCACAAACATACGGATAAAAAAGAGCCAGGAAATTTTATGTTCCGGAAAATTATCCATAACACAAACTGCAATTGCCTGTGGATTCAATGACCCAAATTATTTTGGCGATGCATTTAAAAAAAACACAGGCTTATCACCCCGAGATTTTAGAAAAAACTATAAAAAAACTGTTCGTTTATAATTGTGTGTTCTAACAATTCTTTATACTTGCAGAAATAATCGTTTCATTACATACTTTAAATGAAAATAGATATGATATACAAAATTTTGGAGGACTTTTATGAAAAAAAATTATTTTATCTGTTCCATTCTTCTTATTTTTTTATGTTCAGTTAATGCTTTTTCTCAGGAAAAGTCAGAAGCCTTTATTGAAACTGATGCTGCTATAAAAAAGGCAGGACGATTTTTTAAACCTGAAGAAATTTCTGTTCCAGCTGCAAATTTGACAGACGAAGAACGTATAGAATTATATGCAAAATATGAAAAATCAACAAAAAAGGCTGCTCTCTTAAATGGGCTTGTTGGATTTGGAAGCGGTTCATTTGCCACAAAAGGTTATATTTCAGGTGCATGTCTTTTGGCAGGAGAAGGCTGCTGTTGGTATTGTGCAACGCTAGGTATTATTATGCTCAACGGTTTTGGAACAGATGAACCTGTAGGAGAAATTGTTGGTACACTTTTCGGCGGAGTATTTACAGTCCTAGGAGTCGGAGGAATTCTTGCCAGTCGCGGTATTGGTGTTGGTGTCGCATGTGCAAATACAAGGTCATACAACAAAAAACTTCAAAATTCTCTTGGTGCAGTACAAGACCTAAATGTTTCATTTGCGCCTGTATTTAATCCTATTAATAAAGAAGCAGGCCTTATTGTAAGCCTAAAGCTCTAATTTTTTTAAAGGAATGCAATTATGTTTGATGATGAAGATATTTTTACAACTAACGATGATGATATGGATGATTTTGACTATTATGTTTCATACATCAAAGCACTTGAGCAGGAACAGATAAGCCGTGGCGATATTGTTCACGAACTTATGGATGAGTTTGATTTAGAAAAAGAAGAAGCTGTAAAAATCCTCAAAAAATATCTTAGAGAAAAATCTGAAAATGATGACGATGAAGATGATGAAGAAGATATTGTAGAAGATGACGATTACAGCGATGGAAACTCCGAAAACTAAAACATACATCGCTATAGATTTAAAATCTTTTTATGCCAGTGTTGAATGTCGTGAACGCGGACTAAACCCTCTGACAGCAAAACTTGTTGTCGCTGACAATACCAGAACATCAAAAACAATCTGCCTTGCAGTTACTCCAGCCTTAAAAGAATATGGTCTTAGCGGGCGGTCACGACTTTTTGAGGTAGAAGCAAAAGTAAGAGAATACAAAAGACAAACTGGAAAAGACTTAGAATATATTACAGCTCCACCAAGAATGGCTCTCTATATTCAATATTCCAGCAGAATTTATCAAATTTATTTAAAATATTTTTCAGAAGAAGATATACACGTTTATTCAATAGATGAAGTTTTTATTGACGCAACAAGTTATCTTTCTTTATATAAAAAAACTGCTCGGGAACTCGTCAAAAGTGTGATAAGCGACATTCTTTCAGAAACAGGAATAACCGCAACTGCAGGAATTGCACCAAATTTGTATCTTTGCAAAATTGCCATGGATATAGTTGCAAAACATATTCCGGCAGATAAAAATGGCGTAAGAATTTGCGAATTAGATGAACTTTCTTATCGGAAAAAATTATGGTCTCACACACCTCTTACAGATTTCTGGCGTATTGGACCTGGTATATCAAACAGACTCAAAAAATACAGAATATTTACAATGGGTGATATTGCAAAAAAATCCCTGGAAAATGAACAGTTTTTTTATGATTTATTCGGCATTGATGCTGAAATTTTACTTGATCATGCATGGGGATTTGAAAATGTTTCAATGAAAGACATTAAAGCGTATAAATCCGAATCCAAGAGCTTAGGAACAGGACAGGTTTTGCACTGTCCATATTCTTTTGAAAAAGGTAAAATCATTGTCCGTGAAATGGCAGAACTTTTAGCATTGGACTTATTCGAAAAAAATCTTTTAACATCTTCTGTTACACTTATGATAGGTTATGACAGAACTAATTTAGATGATGGCAAATATAAGGGCGAATTAGTTTACGATTATTATGGCAGAGTTGTTCCTAAACCTGCCCATGGAACAATTAACTTGGGATGTGTAACTAATTCTTCATCATCAATTGTTGAAGGAATTGTTATGCTTTATGAAAAAATCGTCGATTCTTCTCTTTTTATAAGAAGAGTAAATTTAAGTGCGAATAATATTATTTTAGAAACACAACGACAAAAAGAACTTTTTGATGAAGAATCAATTAATACTAAAGAAAACAGTTTGCAAAAAGTCAGACTAAATATAATAAAAAAATTTGGAAAAAACGCTCTTCTAAAAGGTACAAATCTGGAAGATGGTGCTATGACAATCGAACGAAACAATCAGATAGGTGGTCATAGGGCATAACACTGATAAAAGGGTCAATTCAATGAAATCAATAAATCTAAATATGACAGAAGGTTCTTTATTTAAAAAGATTTTTTTATTTAGTCTTCCGCTTGTTTTTTCAAACGTTTTACAAGTCCTCTTTAATATGGCGGATACGTCTATTGTTGGCCGCTTTGCCGGTTATCATGCACTGGGTTCTGTAGGTTCAACAGGACAAATGATATTTTTTTGTTCAGGATTATTAATTGGTCTTGGCGGAGGTGTTAATGTTCTAGCTGCGATATGCATAGGACAAAAAAATCAAAAGGATTTAGAATCAACAGTAAAAGCATCTTTTATAACCTGTTTTCTGGCGGGAATTTTAATTTTTACTTTCGCTCTTATATTTTCCCGGTCTATTCTTTCTCTTTTACACACACGTCCAGAACTTATTGACGATGCAATTATTTATTTTAGAATTTACATGTTTTCAATGCCTGCAGTTTCTTTATATTGCTTTGGAAATGCAATTTTAAGTGCCCATGGAGATACAAAATCTCCTCTTTACTATTTAATTTTTGCTGGTATTGTAAATATATTTTTGGATTTAATTCTTGTAATAGTATTTGAACTAAGTGTCTTTGGAGTTGGTATTGCAACAGTCGTTTCTCAATATATTTCGTGCATACTTACTTTACGAAAGACATATCATCTATTAAGTTCCTATGAATTTAATTTAATGTCATTGAATTTTTCCAGGCAGAAAATTCTACAGGTTCTGAAAATTGGAATTCCAAGTGGAATGCAAAATGCAATTTTTGCACTGGCTAATCTATTTATTATTTCTGCAGTTAATAGTTTTGATGCTGCAATGGTTGCCGGAAACGCAGCCACAATGAACGGGGATAATCTTGTTTATAATATCATGGCAGCTTTTTATGCTGCCGGAGCAACATTTATCGGTCAAAATCTAGGTGCTCAAAAAAAGAAAAGAATTCTTAATTCATATTTAATAAGTTTATTTTATTCTGCACTTGCAGGTTTTATTCTCGGTTTTCTTCTTTATTTTTTTGGAAGAGAATTTTTATCGCTTTTTTCAAAAGATAAAATCGTAATTGACTATGCAATGCAAAAATTCAAAATAATGACATTCAGTTTCGGTATTTCTGCATTTATGGATTGCACAATTGCAGCAAACCGAGGTCTTAGAAAAACTTTTATTCCTTCACTTATAGTATTTCTTGGTTCATGTGTTTTTAGAATTTTGTGGGTTCTTACTGTTTTTGCCCATTATAAGACAGTAGAAAGTCTTTTTCTTCTTTATCCATTCAGCTGGGCTATCACTGCTGTTTTTGAGATATTATATTTTATCCGAAGTTATTTAGCAGAAACCCGCAATTTACCCGACTAATCATATTAGCTCTATCTAGTGAGGACGTTTTGCATATTTATAAGTATATCTGGCAACTAAAAAGCGACCAATAAACCTGCTTAAAAAAGCAGTAACTTTCCACTTGAAAAAAGTTTGAACAATTATTTCTTTTTTTTCTGCCTTTCTTAAACAGTGTTTTACAACTTTTATCGGATCTTTTCCATGCAAAACTTTTTTTCGTTTTCCATTTGATGCAACATTTGCAAAATTTGTGCTCACACTTCCAGGACACAAAGCACTTACCGAAATACCTTTGTCCTTTAGTTCTGCAGCAAGTGCAATACTAAAAGAAAGCACATATGATTTTGTAGCTGCATAAACCGCAAAATTTCCGAGAGGCATAAAAGCTGCAAGAGAAGAAACATTTATTATGTTTGAATCTTTTTTCATGTATTTCAAACTGTAACCGCATATTCCTGTTAATGCAGTGCAATTAAGATCTATCATTTCCATTTCTTTTTCGGGTTCTGTTTCTTCAAATGGTCCATATGTACCGAAACCAGCATTATTTATCAAAGTTTCGATTAAAAAAAATTCTTCTGATTCCTGCTTATCCAGCAATTCCTTAAATTTTTTAGCACCGCTGATTCCTGCAAGATTTATTGAAAAACACTGTATTTTTGTTTTTCCTTTTAATTCATCTGATACTTTTTTTAGATTATCTGTGGAACGAGCAATTATCCAAATTTCCCGTTCAAATTCTATATTTTTTAAGTTATCTCTTTCGTATTTGTAAAATAACTGTCTGGCAAATTCTGCACCTAATCCAGAACCAGCTCCTGTTATGATCGTCAGTTTTTTCATACATCTAGTTTAATTGAAATTTTACTGTTAGAAAATATTTTTTTTTGATATATTATTTTCATAATCTTTTTTTAGCAGGTATTTTTATGGATATGCAGATGAATTTCGTACGAAAACTTCCAATTCCAAAGGACTTAAAAGAACAGTTTCCTTTAGGTCAGGAAATTGAAAAAATAAAAGAAGAGCGCGACATTATTATTAAGAACATTTTTGAAGGCAAAGATAATCACTTTCTGCTCATTATCGGTCCTTGTTCAGCAGATAATGAAACAGCAGTTCTTGACTATATGAACAGATTGGTAAAAGTTCAGGAAAAAGTAAAAGACAAAATCTTTATCATTCCTCGCGTTTATACTAACAAACCACGTACAAAAGGAACAGGATATAAAGGAATGCTTCATCAGCCTGATCCTACAAAGGATGAGGATTTATTATCAGGAATTATTGCCATAAGAGAAATGCATACTCGTGTTGTAAAAGAAACAGGATTTACTTGTGCAGAAGAAATGCTCTATCCGGCAAACCATCGATATCTTTCTGATTTGCTTGCTTATGTTGCAATTGGAGCCCGTTCCGTAGAAGACCAAATGCACAGAATGGTAGCAAGCGGCGTTGGTATTCCTGTTGGAATGAAAAATCCTACTGCAGGGGATATTTCTGTAATGATGAACTCAATTACTGCAGCTCAGGCACCGCAAAAATTCCTCTACCGAGGATGGGAAGTTACAACAGAAGGAAATCCTCTTTCACATGCAATTTTACGCGGCTATGTAGATGCTTATGGACGAAGCCATGCAAATTATCATTATGAAGATATAAGAAGTCTTATTGATAATTACGCAGAAGCAAAACTTAAAAATCCAGCATTAATTGTAGACTGTAATCACGCAAATTCTGGAAAAAAATACCTTGAACAAATCCGCATTGCCAAAGATGTAATACATAGCTGTCATGTAAACAATGATATCAAACATATTGTAAAAGGTTTGATGATAGAAAGTTATATTGAAGATGGAGCTCAATCTATCGGAGAAGGTATTTACGGTAAATCAATTACTGATCCTTGTCTTGGTTGGGAAAAATCAGAAAAACTTATTTACGATTTGGCAGATATGCTGTAATAAAAAAATGGAGTATGACGATATCATAAATACTTCCTGGCCTCGGCAAAGTTTGCGACCAAAAATGCCTTTATCGCAAAGGGCTAAGATTTTTTTGCCCTTTGCCGCTTTAAAAGGTTATGAAGAAAGTCTTTCCAATATCCGTGAAATTGTTGAACAGGAATCTATACAAAAAACTACAGAATTTTTAGATGATTTCTCTGAAAATTTTTAGTTTATTCCGTAATCCAGGTTTTCATCAGCCCCTTACCCTTAATTTCTGTATCTTTTTGCTCCGTAAATGAAAACAAATCCTTAACGACTTTATAGGTTTTTTCTGTAACATGTATTTTTCCACTTATACCTGTCTCCTGCATTCTGCATGCAACGTTTACAGTATCACCCCATACATCATAAATGAATTTTGATTTTCCAATTACACCCGCAACTAAATTTCCTGTATTTATACCGATTCTTACCTGAAGTTGAATTTTTGAATTTCTATTGTAGTCATAAACATCGTCTAAAATTCCGCGGGCAAAACGTACTATTTTAATAACACTTTCGTCACCAGCATTATCTTCTAGTCCAGTAGCAGCCATATAACTGTCACCGATTGTTTTTATTTTTTCAATTCCTTCCCGTTTAGCCCGTTCATCAAATCTTGCCGTCAAATCATTTAACAGCTTTACAACTTCTTCTGCTTCCAGTGAATCCGACAATTTTGTAAAATCCACAATATCAGAAAATAAAACAGATGCATGATTATATTTTTTAGCTATTGTTTTTCCCGGGTTCTCTTTTAAATAACGTGCAACATCTTCTGGCAGAATATTAAGTAAAAGATGATTCGTTTTTTCTTCCTCAATAACAAGTTCCTTTGTTCTGTCCTGTACAGCTTTTTCAAGCTCTTTTTGATACCGCTTCATCCGTGAAAATCTATGATGAATTACCATATAAATAATTCCACCAATCAACCCGATAACAATAATCCAAAACCAGAATGTTTCATAAAAATGAGGTTTTTTAATTATTTCAATTTCCTGTATATTTTCACTTTCTATACCATCTCTATTTGCAGCAACAACCGAAAATGTATATGAACCAGGATTTAAGTTTGTATATGATACAGAACGATTTGTTGACCATATAGTAAAATCCGTTTCAAATCCAGTTAATTTTGACTTAAATTGAGTTTGCTCAGAAGAAACAAAGCTTAAACCGGTATATTTTATATCAATACGTTTTACACCTGGATTCAATATGATTTTTTCTCCACGCCATTCAAATTTTTCATTGTCGATAGTATATTCTTGAATTTTAATGAGTGGTGAGGTTTTATTTGCCGTATCATTTAGAGGATCATAAATTGCAAAACCATCAATAAGCGTAAACCAAATTCTTCCAAGAGAATCTTTCATGGATTTTGAAGTTGATGTAACTCCTCCTGAGATTAAACCATCTGACTGTCCAAAAAATTTTGAATTTATTTTTGCTTTACTTCCGTTTAAAATTGAATCAATTTCGTCCATTGTCGTGCAGAAAATACCTTTGTTGGATGTCATCCAAACAGTTCGCGTATAGTCAGTTATTGTTTGAAATACTCCATCTGCACCAAGTCCATCCCTTGAATTGTAATTTGTAATTTTTTCTTTTCCATCTATAATTTGAATTCGAGATATTCCTGTTCCTGTTGTAATCCAAAAATCATTGGGATTTTGTTCATTTATCTTAAAAATTACATTGCCAATTAATCCGGTTGATGTTGAATATGTTTTATCAAGTTTTCCATCTTTTAGAGTAAATATACCTCCGCCGTCTGTTCCTACCCAAATAGTGCCGTCTGAGGCTTCATATACTTCCATTATGTAGTCAGTGGATATTCCATCTTCTTTTGTAATATTATTTATTTTTCCTGTTTTTGGATTATAAATTCCCAAGCCTGTAGTCGTTCCGATATATATCAGACCATCATGAGATTTTTTTCCTACTCGTACTTTATTTCCTGTGAGTCCTTTTGATTTGGTTATCGATGTTATGCTTCCATCTGGCGAAACAATTACTTCACCAAATTTTTCATAAGTTGAAACTAAAACCGTACCATCATTTGCAACCGTTATATCTCTTGTCCGTATGTTCTTACATATTCTTGTAATATCATTTTCAATAAAGACATTTTTCCTTAAACAATAAACACCATCATCACCAGCTAACCAGACAACATTTCTAAAAGTATCTTCTGCAATTGCGTTAATCGTTGTGGACATTGTCGTTGTCTTAAACTTACTCTGACTTAATCGTTCTATTCCACCTCGGTCGGTTGCAAACCAAATATTGCCTTCTCTGTCCTGGGTAATCTTTGAAACTTTATCGTCGCTCAATCCGTTTTTTGTGTCAAAATACGAATAAATTCCTTCATGAATTACAGTTACGCCTGTATCAAGAGAAAACCACATGTTTCCTTTTCTGTCTTCAAATATACAGCTTACAGCCGTTCCTGCCTGTTTACCGTGTCCCACATCATAAACTTTTTGTTCTTCCGCTGTTACTTTTACTGCATAATGTGGCGTTACTCCAAACCAAAAATTTGAATTTTTATCTTGAGAAATCGTTGTTACTATTGAATTATTGAATCCCTTTAGTCCTTCATATCGCTCAAAATCTTTGTTTACGTAAACGTATACACCGTTTTCTTTTCTTGTTAAAACCCACACACGTCCCGCTGTATCACAGTAGAGAGAAGTTACAAGTATGTTAGATTCATTAAATTTTTCAAGGCCAAGCGGTCGTTGCACCTGTCCGTTAACATCAATATAAACAAGTCCATTTGCAGTTCCAACCCATACTTTTCCGGTTTTGTCTTCTACAATCGCTCGAATTGAATTATTCGGCATTCCGTTTTCTGTGTTGTAGCACACAACAGTTCCGTCTTTTTTTATACAGAAAAGCCCTTCATCATTTGATCCGTTCCAAATATTTCCTTTTGAATCTTCAAAAACATTTCTTGCAGAAATAAATCCATATTTTTCATCATAATTTCTGTTATAAGTTACGAATTCAACTCCATCAAATCTTACAAGACCATCGTAAGTTCCAAGATACATATATCCAGTTGAATCCTGGATTATATCAGTAATAGTATTTCCTGGAAGTCCATTTGACGCTGTCCACGTACGACTTACGTATTCGGATAAAAAAGCGTCTCGTGAAAACGAAGAATTGTTTAATTCTTGTGCATTAAAATAAAAAAAAGAAAGGAAAATTAAAACAGATAAAACAAATTTTTTCATAATGCTTTAATTTTCCTATTAAATAGAATAATTATCAAGATAAATTTAAGACATAAAAATACAAATAAATTATCGTACTAAATCATATTTTTACACCTGATTTAAAATTTCTGTAAAGTCAACAGGTTTTCCCCAGACAAAGCCCTGAATAAAATCACACCCATTGTTTTTTAGAATTTCTAATTGATGTACTGTTTCAACTCCCTCAGAAATTACCTTGCACTTCATTGTATGACCCATATATATTACTGAATCAACAAGTTCCCTGCTTTGTGCATTTGCTTCCAAATCATCAATAAGACTCTTATCAATTTTTAAGAAATCAATCGGTAATTTCAAAAGCTGTGCAATTGATGTATATCCCGTACCGAAATTATCAAGCGTAAATCTTACTCCAAGTTCGCGAAGCTTATTGATATTCTCTGTTGCAATTTCCACAGATAGTGCAAGTGAATACTCGTTTATCTCTAATATCAGATTCTTTGCTGGAAATTCCGCCCTGTTGATCAAATATATTAAATTCTCTGCAAAACGTGGATTTGACATATTTTTTGCTGAAATATTAATCGATAAGGATATATCATCTTTCTTTGCCAGCATTTCTTTGAATTCGTTAAGCGTATGGGATAAAACAAAATCATCTATTTTTAAAATCAAATCAGATTTTTCTGCTTCTGTAATAAATTCCTCTGGAAGAATTATAGAACCATTTGGCTTATAACTTCTTAAAAGAGCTTCATATCCATACAATTTTTTTGTAGCTGAATCAAACTGAGGCTGATACATCATAAAGAATGTCTCATTCTCAAGGGAATTATTAATTATTTTTTCAGCCTCTAATTGAGTTCTTTGTTTTTCCTCAATTTCCTTATTTGAATATACAAAACAATTTTCATGATTTATTCTTGCATAACTTAAAGCAATATCTATACTTTTTGTTAAATCAAGCAAAGATGCTCCGTCTTCGGGAAATTTTACAACTCCCGCAAGTAAATCGATTTCAAATTTTTTTGATTCACCGTCCTGCTTATACTCAATCGATGTATTAAGTTTTTTTAGTAATGCGGTAATTTTTTCTGTTGGATTTTTATTTATATTAAATATCAGGGCAAAACATGAAGTTCCGTTCACACGATAAAGCTTATCCTGAAATTCAATATTTTCTGTTAATCTGTTAGCAATTGTTTTTACTAAATAGTCTCCTACCCTGACACCATATATTTCGTTTAAATTTTTTATTTCTTTTTGGTCAATATACGCTAGATAAAAAGGACGCCTTATTTCAAGATAATCTGACAAATCGTTTACAAAAGCCCGCCTGTTTTTTATTCCTGTTACAAAATCCGTAAGACTTGAAATTGTAATTTTCTTTGAGTATGAAGAAAAGACATCAACTGCCATCATTGAAATTAAACAAGTTACAATTGCCGGAAGAGGGGTAAATGTATTAGAAACAATAATCGGAATAAAATCCAAAAGTATTGTTAAAAAAATACAACCCATCGCAACTTTACGACCATAATCGTAATGCAGAAAAACCATTATTACACACAAAAACATATTTAAAGCCGACAGAGTTCCTTGAATACTTGTTGCCGGCATGTGGAGTTTCTGAACAATGTGTGAACTTATTCCAATTCTATCAATCAACAATATTACAAAGATAATCGAAATGTTAAAAAACGCACACAGTCCGATTAATATCAATCTTTTTTTTGTATTGTTCAAATTAAACCTCAATAAATTTTTCTTTTAATTTTATATAGAGCCTGCGAGTTTCTTTTTTAAATTCATGTTTTCTTCTGCAAGTTCTTCAAGTCTTGTTTTTTGAAAAAGCAGTTCCTCTGCATATGGCAGCGTATGTGCCCATGAAAGAAAATTTTTTAAGGATTTATTATCTTCTCCAGACCATTCATTCAGTTTATGATGTCTTCTCTGCCCGTTAGAACACATTCCAAGCAAATTTTCATAATTCATTGTAACTGTTCTTTTTTGAAGCCAACTTTCAGGTAAAATTCTTATTAATTCTTTCCAATACTTTTTTTCTTTAGTTTCGTTGAATTTATTACGCAAAATTTCCATTGCATCAATCAAAGCTTTCCAAGTATTTTGTATATCAGAAAAATTCTTATCTCCGTAATTTACGTTTTCAAAATCATCATGTTCAAAACAGTCAAATGTTATCGGTGTCGATGCAAGTTTATGCATTTTACTTGTTGAATTGGCAACCGTTGCAACTTTGTATGTATCAAATTCACTCCACCAATACATTGGTGCAGTTATATCAACAGATACAAAAATCTGCCGTAAAAATTTTCTGTGTTCCGAACCAGATTTTATCAATGTCTGCATAAGTCCTAAGTCGGCAGGTCCTATTTTTGCATCTAATCCGTTATATATTGTATCTGATTTTGCCCAGCTGTTTTTAGGATTTCTCATGCCTCTTATCGCGTGTTCAAAACCCCAAACCTGTGTATTTTCAAAATTCATTTGCATTCTCCATTAGCAATCATCAACTTTCCGCTATATTTTAGCAAAAAGAATACAATATTGGAACAAAACTTAATAGAATTGTATAAATAAATTTGCTTTTTATAAAAAAGTGTTATATTCTTTATATGCTTATCTAATCTTTTCAGATTAAATTAAGTAATTTTTTTTAAATAAGGATACTATGACATCAATAATAATTAAAAATATAAGCAAAGTTAGAAAATTAAGTGCATTTATTTTTGCCGTTGTATCATCAGTAGCTTTTCATCAAATGCTTTATTTAATCGGCCAATATTCTGGAAAAGGCGATTATATTGTTACAATGTTCTGCCCAACAACTCTTTCTATTATTTTCTTTGGCTTGCTTGCAGGTCCTGTTGTTGGGGCAATGAGTGGTTTAATTTCTCCAATTATCAGCTCCTTGATAACAGGATTTCCAGATTGCACGGGAACTCTTTTAATGATGATTGAAGTTTCAAGTGCTGGTTTATTGGCAGGAGCAATTAAGAATCTTGATTTTTGTAATATTCTCAAAGTTTTAATTTCATTAATTTTCAGTCGCATAACAAGAACTATTGCCATTTTTGTTTTGTATTTCTTTATAGGTAATACAAAATACGAATTACTGGATTCATGGAAAGCTATCCCTCATAATTTACCTGGAATAATTCTTCACCTTATTATTATACCTTTAATGATGTATTATTTTTATACTGTAGAAAAATCCGATAATACTAATGATGAATCAGATTAATTTTTCTATACATTCTGCCATTTCTTGTAAGCTTTCCCCTTCTTCAACACATTCGCAATTTCGATTAAAAATCAGGTAGGGGTGCTTGTCCAGTTTAAAATCCATTTTATCAGAAGTATGAAAACCTTTCCATGAATCAAATATTTTTTACTTAATGCCTAAAATCAATTTTGAATTTTTATTTATTATATGCGTTATTTCATTTTTTTCTTTTTTTAAGATTTCAGCTAAATCATCATATATCCTTTTTATAAGATATATTGAATCATCACTTCCTCCAAGCCATTTCTCCGACGAAGGGTTATCTGTTTCTGCCAGAATCAGATTTTCAGGTGTAATTTTCAATAAATTTTGAATATGACTGGAACGAATTGTTTCACATCCGAATGTCTGCATGTAATTTCTTTTTATAAACTCTTGATAAATATCCGTCGGACCATCGTACCAGTGAATAATTGGTTTTGCATCAGGATATTCTTCTAGAATTCTGCAAATTTTTTCTTCTGCATCCTTAGTATGAATTACACAATATTTTTTTTTATCGTTGCAATGCTCTAAAAAAAATCTAAAAATATTTTCCTGTTCTAAAGAAGATGCGTCTTTATACCAGCAAAAATCCATACCTATTTCTCCAATAATTGAAGAATCATTTAATACTTCTTTATAAATCGATAACTTGTTTTTTTCTGCTTTGACTTTTGATGGATGAATTCCAATTGTTGGAACAATCATGCATTTTTTGCTTAGTTTTTCTATTTTTTCTTTTAATCCGGCAGTTTTTATATAAGAATCATAATCCACCGCCGCAGAAACGATAATTCCCTCAAAACCGCAAAGCTGTCTTATCAGTGATTCATAATCTTTATAAGAACTTAGATGTGTATGAAAATCTATATATTCCATTTTATTTTAACGGTGCAGGATACAATACTTCACTTCGGGCATTATTAAACGGCCATACAGTTACCCATTCGCCATTTTGAATTTGCGCAATAGCAACATTTGCCGGAATATTATTATGATGATGCTGAACTCCGTCTATTAATTCATCCCCAAAAAATATTTCGTCATATGGTAAAATTATTTTTGGACCATTTTCAAATTTTTCTACTATGTGAAGTTTTTCCATTGCCTCTTTTACTTTTTTCCCATCTGTAGACTTTGCTTCTTCGAACGCTGTTTTTAGAACCCACACAGCGGTAAATGATTCGGCGGAATGTCCATTCATATCTATTCCATATTTTTCAGTGAATTTTTCACTAACATTTGTACATTTCGGCATATCTGCAGAATATTCCACAACTGAACATATTCCATTAGAAATGCCGTTTGTTTCTTTTAAAAATTGAGGATCCGAAAATCCATTTGCCTTTGCCAAAATTACAGGAGGATGTACATTTTGCTCAAGAAGAGTTTTTGTAAATAATATTGCATCTGCAACATAAGATTCACACAAAACTGCATCTATGTTTTCGTTACGCAGTTTGAGAACTTCACTTATCAGGTTTGCACTACCGCCTTTATACTGAATCACCATTGAAATATTTAAATTATATTTTTCTGCCATTAGTTTTGCACATCTAATCAATTCCTGTCCGATATTTGAATTATCTGCAAAAAGAGCAATATTTTTCATTTTTATGTTTCTTAATTGAGCTAATTCTGTCAAATATATAAATTCTTTTTCTACATAATCTGTATTTGTCGGACATAATCTAAATAAGTAGTCAAAATTTTGTGTCGTAAGATTATCAACCGTTGATATTGCTGTCAAAAAAGGAATCTTATAGTGCTCACAAACCTGAGCAACAATCGCTGTAATTGTTGACTGATGGCATCCTAAAATTGCTTTTACCTTATCCTGCAGGATAAGTTTTTCTGCTACAGCTCTTCCAAGTTTTGGATCTCCTTGAGTATCTCCTTTTATAATTTCAATTTTTTTATTATTTACACCGCCCTGTTCGTTTATCATTTCAATAGCAAATTCAATTCCTCGAATTATATTATTGCCAATAGATGCTTTATCGCCGGAAAATGCATACATTGCTCCAATTTTTATTGTCTGTTCATTTTCTATTTTTTTTGAGCAGCCCATAACTAAAAATAATGTCATACACAAAATAAATAAATTTTTTTTCATCTTTATATTTCTCCTGGCTGTACAAGTGTATTTTCTTTAATCTCATACTTTTTATCATATTTGAGATATTGATTTATCTCGTTGTTTTCAAAAATTAGTATTCCAGTTTCCTGCTTTTGCGTTAAATAATTTAACAATTCAGAAACATTTTTTTTATCACCTTCATTCAAATTATCAAAACAATCCTCAATTAAAATCAATTTCGGAATTCCAATAAATGCCCTTATCACGGCAATCACTTCCTGCTCCTGAACAGTCAGCGTACCTACTGATTTTTTTAATTTCTTTTTTATATCAGGAAAATACAAATATACAAATTCTAGAATTTCCTTAAATCTTGCCTTTCCGTCTTTTGAAAAAGCACCTAGTTGAAGATTTTCTAATACACTCATTTTCAAGAAAAGCTCTCTTCCTTGAGGAATCTGCACTATTCCACGTCTTAGAATCTCTCGAACTGTAAGTTTTGTAATTTCTTCTTCATTAAAAATTATTGATCCATCTATTATTTTAATAAATCCGGCAATAGTTTTTATAAGAGTAGTTTTCCCTGTTTTTGGTTTACCCTGGATAAAAACAATCTGCCCATTATTTACTTCTAGCGAAACATTTTTTAAAACCTGAGTATCGTCATATCCGCAGCAGAGATTGTCTATCTTAAGCATTAAATTCCTCCGCAGCAGTTTTTTTCAGTATATTTTCATCTATCCACAGTTTTAATTTGCTTTTCATATACCAGCCTAAAATTCCTTCTGGATTATATCTGATGATACATAAAAGTGTGAGAGCATACAAAAATAAGTTTATTCCAGGAAAAATATCTCCGAATTTTAATCGTAAAATTTCGTTTAGAAAAATAATTACAAAGACACCAAAAACAGGACCTTCCACAAATGCTGTGCCACCAATGACAGCTGGAAGAATAAAACTTGTTGAATATGTCTGTAACATCAAATCATAATCAACATATCTATAGTAGTCAGCATAAAAGCAGCCCGCCATAGACGATATCATTGCAGAAAAAATTAATATTATTATTTTATTTTTCAAAGAATTTGTTTTTTGCTCTCTTTCTTTTTTTAATTCAATTCCGAGCCTGCTTTTTTCTATACTTTTTATAAACAAATAAACGATAATCACCATGCACAGAGCAATATAATAATATGGTGTTTTTGAATAAAAACGAATATTTAAAAATGATGGCTCTCCATATCTTAAAGTAATTCCTTTTGCCCTTCCTATAAACTGCCAGTTCATAAAAAACTGTCTTACTGCTTCACAAAAAGCCAGTGAAACAAGAGCAAAATAGGGTCCCTTCAAGAAAAAACATGGATAAAAAAATATCCCGGAAATTACCCCGACGATGCACATTGTTATTGGAATAGCCACCCAAGGATTCATATTCGCCATGGTAATTAATATACACGTGATATAGGCACCCATTCCAAAAAATGCCGCGTTACCTAACGAAATTTCACCTGTCATTCCTCTAAGTAAATTCCATGCAAGAGAAAGAGTTGCCGTATAAAACATTGCAATAAAAACAGTAATTAAATAATGATTTGCACCAAAAATATAAGGAATTGCAAAAAGAGATGATAAAAAAATGAATTTCAAAAAAACCTTTCGCCGTGCATATGAACTTGAAAAATTATTCATTATTCCTCCTGTCTATCAGATTAACAGCATTGCACGATTTTAGTGTTTTTTTTCTCTTATACATCTGACTAATAATCATTATTGCAATTATTAAAACAAATTCCGTAATATCTTTGTATGCCAGCCCGACAAAAACCGCAATGATGTTTTCAAATATTCCAAGCAAAATCCCTGCTATAAATACTCCATTTAAAGATGAAAATCCTCCAAGAGCAAGAACAATCAATGCCTTAAAATTAAACTGCATTCCGACGGTAGGTCTTGTGTAGTAAAATTGTGTAATAAGATTTCCGGCAATTCCTGCTAATGCACAGGAAATCCCTTGAGAAATCATATAAATTGTTTTTATAGGAATTCCCACAGTTTGGGCTCCCACTGGATTTTGTGCCACTGCCCTTATCATTTTTCCTAATGAGGTAAATTTTAAGAATATAAAAAATAATGCAGTTATAAAAATAAAAAAACAAAAACTTATCAATTTAGGTAATAAAACTGATATATTTCCAAAATATAGAGTAATTCCCGAATAAGAAGTTTCTGTCATTCTGTTGATTGAAGAAAAAATTACAAGACATCCGCTTTGATATAAAACACTCAACCCTAATGTTAAAAACAATGTATTTGTAAAACTGTTTTTTTGTTCAAGAGCAGGTCCAATCAGCAAGTATTGAACTAAAACACCTATTCCAAATGCACAAATTGCAACAAAAAAAAGCGATAAATATGGATCAAGTCCTAAAATTGAGCAGACAAAAGTTAAATACATTCCGATCATAATCATTTCGCCATGTGCAAAATTTATGATTTTCATGGTTCCATATACAAGACTTTGTCCCATTCCTATAAGAGAATAAAAACATCCAATTAACAGCCCATTAATTAATGCCTGAAAAAATACTTCCATTTTACTCCCATTAAATCAATTTTTTGGCTTTCTCCACTGATTTATCTACATCTTTTTTTACTCTTTTTCCAATTCGTTTTGTTTTTCCAAAAAAATCATTTTTGAAATCCTGAAGATGAACAATATCAGACATTTGTAAAAGGAGAGATATAAACATAAATATTATGTATAATGCACCATAAATTCCCATAGCGTTATTTATTTCAGTTATATGCGAAATTTCAATTATAATAAGTGCAATCCATAAAAAACCAGAAATACATCTTGCTCCAATCCATGATAATAAAGCTATCAATAATAAAAAGCTAAAACTTGAAATGTTTATAAAAGGAATATTCCATATTTCGTTTCCAACAAACATCGAGCAAAGACCAGATAATGCCCAGACATTTACGATTGTTTGAACAATTGAAAATATCACTTGTTCTGCTGTTTCTTTCTTAAAAAAATCGTATCTGATTAAATATGACCCATAAATAAAAACTGCTGCTATTGCAGTAAACATCGTTGCTTGTATCGAAATGTCTTTTTCAATTCTATGGGTAAAAAACCAGAAATAGGTTTTTTCAAGTTGCGAATGATATGGCAGACACGAAAAAACAACAGGAATAAACATTATTACAACTCCGGCAATTTCTGCATATCGTTTGCCTGGAGAATATGAACCAATTAATTTGCTTAAAAATGTTTTTTCCCCAAGTGTTTTTGTTTTTTTTAGGTCGACAAAATATACAATTACAAATATTAAAACTGCAAGAACAGCAATTCCAAGCAAAATTAACTGCGGTTTTCTTAAATCCCTTAATTCCTGTTTTTTGCGAACTATTTCGTCTTGACGCTTTGTGTAATCGCTAATCCACCTTTTATCTGTCTTATTTACTTTTTTAAACTCAATCACAATATTTTCTGAATCTTGAAATCACATATCCATCAAAATCGCACAGATTTGATGAAACAACATATCCACCTGCCTTGCCAGCGGCATCATCCAATTCAGCCATCTTATCAAACCAAGCTGATCTTTCTTCTTCCGGAGTGATTTCGACGATTTCAAACCAATCTTTTGGATAAGCATATTCTTCGCCAAAATCATCAATCACC
>JAZSJM010000076.1:0-12043 GCA_045534325.1 Treponema sp.
ATTGATTATTGTCAGGGAGAATTGGAATTTTGTTTAATTCAGTTAAATTATCTTGACTGGACTCTGCAGGGAGCCAAAGAAAAATATGAGATGCTGACAGAAATGGGAATTCCTACCCCCAATATCTTTACTGGTGGGCACAATTTTCATTCAAAAACTGAATGGGCAAGTTTAAAAGAAATGTGCAAAGCATTAGAAGTTCTGATAAACTTATCTATACAACAATAATTGAAAACACTTTTGGAGATATAATGTTTGAATACAAAGTAGAAGGGGGAATCCCTATCAGAGGTACAATAGCTGCCAGTGGAAACAAAAATTCGGCTTTACCGTGTATTGCAGCTTCCTTGTTAACAGATGAACCGGTAATTTTACGTAATATTCCTGAAATTGAAGATACTGGCGTAATGCTTAAAATTCTTCAGTCCCTCGGTGCAGGCGTAGAAAAAATCGGCGAACATGAGTGGAAGATTGATTCTGCAAAAATTGATAAAAGCGACATTCCTGCCGAGTTAAGTAAAAAAATTCGAGCTTCAATTTTATTTGCAGGTCCTTTAGTTGCCCGCACAGGAAAGGCAGTTCTTCCACCTCCAGGGGGAGATGTAATCGGAAGACGGCGTGTAGACACTCACTTTCTTGTTTTGCAGGAATTGGGAGCAAGAGTAAGTGTTGACGGTCCATTTTCGTTTATAGCAAACAAACTCGTTGGCGCTGATATTTTTCTTGATGAAACCTCTGTAACCGCAACAGAAAATGCAGTAATGGCAGCAGTTCTTGCAGAAGGAAAAAGCAAAATTACAAATGCAGCTTCTGAACCTCATGTTCAGGATTTATGCAACATGCTTGTTGCCATGGGTGCAAAAATTTCCGGCATCGGCTCCAATATTTTGTATATTGACGGTGTAAAAAAACTCCATGGTGTTGATTTCTCAATTGGTCCTGATTTTATGGAAATAGGTTCATATATAGGACTTGCGGCAGCAACAAAGGGTTCCATCACAATTACAGGTGTGCGCGCAGAAGATATGCGTCCGCTAAGGATTGCATTTGGAAAACTCGGCATTCGATGGACAATTGATGGTGATACACTTACCGTTCCTGTAGGACAGGAAATGCGGGTAAATTCAGATTTAGGTGGCATGATTCCAAAAATCGACGATTCTCCATGGCCTGGATTCCCGCCTGATTTAACTTCAATAATGACAGTAATTGCAACTCAGGTAGAGGGAACTGTTTTAATCTTTGAAAAAATGTTTGAAAGCAGAATGTTCTTTGTTGATAAACTTATAAGCATGGGCGCAAGAATCATTCTTTGTGACCCTCATAGAGCCGTAGTTTCCGGTCCTTGCACTCTTCACGGAGATCATTTGGTTTCTCCTGACGTTAGAGCTGGTATGGCTATGGTAATCGCGGCAATGGCTGCTCACGGAGAATCTACAATCAGTAACGTTTATCAGATTGAGCGCGGTTATGAACACCTTGTAGAAAAGCTGCAAAGTTTAGGGGCTCATATCAAACGAGTTGAAGTTAAATAAGATTTTCCTTGTAAAGGACAACATCTAGCGGTTAATTTCTTAAAAGAACCTGTAAAAGTTGACATATTAAGTTAATTTTTACAGGTGTTTTTTTATATTTTACTTTGAATGATTTTTTCGTATGCTTTTTGAACTTTTATAAACTGTGCTTCATCAGGATATTTTCCACTGTCAGGATGAAACTTAGAAGCAAGTTTTCGATGAGCTTTCTTTACCTCATTCAGTTCTGCATTTTTTTTAAGACCTAGAATTTCGTATGCTGTGGTTAAATCATCTTTGTCATACTTATAATTTAATAGTTGAGCAAGATATATGCTTGGTTTTTCCCCTTTTTCTTTATAATCCCAGCCAAATTCTGAAATCTGCAATAAATTAAAAATTTCTGCAAATGGTATTATTTCACCTTCTTTTATTGCTTTTAAAAGAGTGGCTGCAAGATATTCTACAAGCAGGTCACCATTTAATCCTGCACTTTCTTCTGCGGAGCGGCAGATTGTGTCCCAGTCTGCCTTATACTTTTTTCCAAAAATTAATTTAGCCTCATGAGAAGCTTCCTGCGCATTTCCACACGAATAAACACATAACGCACAAGTAAAAATAGCACCGGTAAAAGGTTCTGCCCCGTCTTTTATTATTTTTCCATTTTCAAATATTCTGCGATATTTTTTTTCTTCTTTTAGTCGATATATTATTAATTCCACAAATACACCAGCACATATTCCTGCAAAAAAGCCAAAAGGACCTGCAAGAAGACCTAAAACTGCTAAGCCAAAACAAATGCAATGTTTTTTTATAAATATTCGTAATCTAGAATAATCAAAATCCATTTTAATTTGATTTTCTTAATGCAAAATATACACAGACAACAAAAAGCAATACAGTCCAGATTAAACATGCAATCAAAAGGGCTGAATTACCAGTTATTGCTATCAATAAATAATTGCTCAGGTTTCCTACAGTAAGAATAATCTGTATAAAAATGTCGCAGATAATCGTACAAACAGGAACAATAAAAATCCAGATAAACTTAAAAAGCTGTTCCTTATATGTTCTAAAATTCCATGCCACAGTTGCAAGGAACATCAAAATCACCATCATGATAATCGGATAAGTTACCCTTTTTATCAAAATTGCACCCATTACTTCTGAGGAAAATCCCAGTGCTTCTGCTTTTCCAGAAATTTCCATTAGAGAACCAATATTCATTTTATCTGTTCCAACACTGGTATCACAGGCTGTATTAAAATCATCCATGGAAATAGCAAGAATTGAATAATTTAATTTTTTTCGCTGTTCTGGTTTTATATAATCTGTAAACTCATATTCTGGAACAATTCTCATTCCTCGTTTATTCCTATCTATGCTTTCTAAAAGAATAAACGGAACTCTTTTTACCGATTTAGGAAGCTCTAATTCTTCTCTAAATTCTTCATCAAAATCATCAATACTAACCGATAAAAGTTTTGCATAAGGAACTGAATATGATTTTAAGAACAAACCGCTTTTACTAAAGGTTGTAACCGTTAAGCCGCGAAGATATTGAATCATTTTTCCGCCGTTTGAAATCGGTGTGATTCCACGTATATAAACTACGTCCGTTACGCCACTTTTATGTTTTATGGTGAAATAGACATTTATAAAATTTTCGAACGTCTGAAGTTTTTCTGTTTCGTCAATAAAAAAACACTGATTTTCTACTCTGTTTCTTGCTATTTCTAAAAACTGGGTAATATCAGGATCTGCAGCCCAGGTTATCTCCTGCTCTGCAATTTCCATAAACTGATAATATGCTTCTATATTGTCACCTTCTGACAATGCTTTATAAGCAGAGCGCTTTTTTGCAAAAAGTTCCTGCTCTTTTGTTTTTTCGCCTTTCTGAACATTTTGAATATTATTCCATGCTATACTAGCCAGACGTCGGGCTTCTTTTATGTTGATATCTTTATTAGTTCCTACAGAAGAAGCAAGTTGGGCATAATAGTGGGATTCAAACCATTTTTTTTCTTCAGCAGCTTTTTTTGATTTATTGATTAAAGATGTTACGGTCTCATTATTTACTTCGAAAGCCATATGAATATCGCTGGTAAGGGAAACTTTTTCCTGAGGCGTAATCTTTTTTATTGCCTTCAATACGGCTTCAGATTTATCAATTAAGTTTTTTCCCTCTATGCTATCACTTTTTATTTTTAGAATTTGAGAACCATACCTGTGTGCAAGTACATAATTTTCTGACTTAATACATTCTTCGCCTAAACGTATATATTCATTTATTAAATGAGGTGCAGCCTCTTCATAACTCTTTTTTCTTTGAACCAGTGGAATACAAACTTCTGAAACGACAGTCATTAATGCAACAAGGATAATTGATAGAACCATAACTCCGCGAAAATGAGCCATAATAAGGGGACTGAATCTCATCTGAGCTTTTTCTGCATCCTGTCCAAAATGAATTGCAAGTCCTATCAAAAAGGCAGAACAAAACACAGGAGGAACAATTCTAAAAAAATATATCAATCCTCGTAAAAATACATAAGAACTTTTGTGCTCATTCAGCAAAAGAGGAAGATGTCCCAAAAAAGAAGAAATTCCAAGACAAAAAGCAAAGGCTAAAACAGTGTACGAAATAATTATTAAAAACGCCTTTTTCATTATTTTCTACCTCCTTTTCTTTTCTGATTGACAAAATAAATTATTATTCCAGAAAAAAGAAGTACCGCAAATATAATTAAATTAATTACCGCAAGGAGAGGATTATCAGCTGCCAAAAGTTTCGAAATAAATCCAGAATAATTTTGAGACAACTGTGAAAAATATGCTGACCAGGAAACGGCTGCACTTTTAAAAAGAATTCCATAATGATATGCATAATTTATAAGACAGATTAATCCCGCGGCAAAAAGAATTGCAAGCGCGTTAATTAAGCGCCAGACACTTATGTACTGAAAAGATACAACAGAACATAAAGAAAGAATAAAAGTCAAAAATACAAGCCATTCAATATAGCCTTTTTCCCAGGCCGTCTGTGCTTTTCCAATTACGGTAGAATAAAGTTCAAGTGGTGCAACTATAACAAAAGGAAGTTTTATCGCATCACGAATCAAAGTATCAGCAAATTGTCCAGAAAAATCTTCATCAATAATTGAATTTGTAAATCGGATTACGTTCCCCTGTTCTCCGGTAATTCCTGTTAAATCAATAAAAACACCATCTGCCTTTTGGTTTTCGCCAACTCTTGAAAAGAAAAAAACGCCTCCGGCTTCCTTTCTGAAATAACCTGATGACAAGGCTGGAACTTCATATTTTTTTGCAAGCGTTTCATTATATTTTTTTCCAAGGTCAAAACTTAATGGTATCAAAACTAGCCATGTAAGGGAGCAAAGAAAGATATATGTAAAAAGCCTTAAATAATGATTTTTGGGATGCCTAACACCGTATAAAAATATCAATCCTATTACCAGTGAAACAACAAGAGGAAAGGATACTATCAGACCACGTATAAAAAAGTCTCCGTTAAAAAATTTCAGTTTTATCCCGGCAACAAGAAGTGTAAGGTCGCAACAGATCATATATATGAGAGCTGCAAGTATTATTCCTGTCAGTGTTCCAAAAATGTAATAAATAATTGTATTAAAAATGCTTTTCATCGGTTTTAGTCAACTCCTAAACCACAAGTTATCCACAAGTTATTAACACAAACTTTCGTTAGTTTCTAAATTTTCGGCATATATCGTCAACATTATTAAAAAAAATTAGAATTATTTTCTGTGGGTAATTCAATATAATTCTTTACTATATAAAGAATTAAGTAACAAATACTGCATTTTTATCTCATTTCGCTTATCTTATTATAACAAAAAGAATTATATTTTTGACTAGTAGAATTCACTATACAGATATAATTAAACAAGTTATCCACAAGTTATACACAGAATACGTCGACTCAAGGCACATTTACGCTTAAAGCCTGACTTTTATCAAAGATTTACATCGCAGTTTTGAGGATCTATAATAATTCCTCAATAAAAAAACCGCTGGATTTCATTCCAACGGTTTGTAACATTATCCTAAGAAAACCTGCCCTTGCTGGTCAATTGCAAGGATTGATTTACATTCTGAACATCTGAATCGTCCGCTTCGTGTTGCCTTTAAGCGCTTTGAACATACAGGACAACTGAAAACTTTAGGGAATACACTTTCTGCAACAGGAGCACCCTGCTTAAAGAAATTAATCGCATCACCCATAGAGTCTTTAATATTAAAGAACTGGCTGAATCCTAAAAGCTGGAAAACCTCATATACTTTTGGCTGTATCTCTAATAATACAATATCTCCACCTTTTGGCTTTACCATTTTTAAAAACGCTGTAAATGAACCAATACCTGTAGATGAAACATAGTTCAATGAAGCACAATTGAATATTAAATCTGTAAATCCAGCTTCTACAACTTTAGCGATTCTCTTTTGAAAAAAGCTGGAGTTATATGTATCGATATAACCATTTAAATATACAGTAAGGCAGTTATCGATTTCTGGAACTTTTTCGAGATTAATCTTAAGGCTATCATCTTTTTCGTCGTTAAATCCAGGAACAAGGTTATTGTTATTACTCATAAATCTCCTACCAATCTATATACTTAATGGAACAGCAAAAAATTACCTTATCAAATTTCTTGAAATACCATTAATACAAAATTATATGCTAAAAATCCCCATAATGTCAAATTCTTCTAATCTAAAAAAACTGTTACCTTAATTAATTCTTAAAAGCAACACTTTTTATCTGAGTACACAAGGACTCCAGCCTTTGTCAATTTTTAAAAGAACACCGTTCAAATCTGCATTTTCAAGCAGAAATCTTGCAGCGTCTGCAATCGACTTAGTCTGTATCAGCCGTTTATCCGGCATTTTTTGCTTCAGCAGTTGTTTTTTCTCTGAATCTACATATTCAGTATCTGTAAATCCAGGCATTATACAATTACATGTTATTCCGTAAACTGCATAATAAGCTGCCACTGACTGCACTAAAACTCCTAAACCTGATTTTGCACCTGCATATGCAGTATTCGTCAAAAACTCGGTTCTAAAATTAGTTCCTGTTCCTCCAAATAGAAGAATCCTGCCCCATCTGTGTGCCTTCATATTTTCAAGACAGCTACTGATCAGCAGACCAGGAAGTGCATAGTTTAAAACACTGACTTTATGCCATTCCTGCGCATCCATATGTTCCAATTCTTTTTGAAGAAAAGGTCCAAAACATACACATAGGATATCGGCTTTTTTTACATTTTGATTTAGTAATGATTTTTCAATATCTAAAAAATTCTCTTTATAAAAATCAAACTGAACAGTTTTTACCCTCTGTGGATACTTTTTTTCCAGCTTAAGGCTTAAATCATCCAATTTTTTTTTATCTCTGCCATGAATTATAACACATGCTCCGTTAAATAAAAGCATATTTACAATTTCTAAACCAATTCCTCCAGTTCCACCAATAACAACTGCCGTTTTACCCTCAAAACCTTCCATATCCCCTATTCTAGCCTATTTTATAAAAAAGAAGTAGACTGAATGACGTTATGAATCTAAAAAAAATTGCAATAGTTTTAGTACATCCAGAAGAAAGCCGTAATATTGGCGCTGTTTGTCGTGCAATGGCAAACAGCGATTTAGATGATTTAAGAATCGTTGGTTCCAAAGAAACTTTTGATGATGAACATGTTCGTCGTCTTGCCATTCACGCCTGCTCTATTTGGGAAAATGCAAAATTTTATAATTCAATAACCGATGCAACAAAAGACTGTGTCTTATGCGCAGGAACAACCCGACGACGAGGAAAAAAACGAAAAGATAAACTCTTATTACCCGAAGAATTTGCAAAACTGGCATCTAAAACAACAGGAAACTCAGACACAGACGGAGGAGCTGTAGCTGCTGTTTTTGGAAATGAACGGACAGGTTTAACCGATGAAGAATTTAATGAATGTACTTTAGGCGTAACAATTCCTTCTTCCCGAAATTTTGCATCTCTAAATCTTTCTCATGCTGTTCAGATTATTTCGTATTTTTGTTTTAGGGAAAATTCAAAAATCAGTCCAGGATACATACCTGTTTCATTAAACCGTCTAAACACGACAGTTGATATTATTTCTAATTCACTTAAAGAAATCGGTTTTTTTAAGATTACAGGTCAAAATGACATGGAAAACTTTTGGCGTGGAATTCTTTCGAGAACTTCATTAAGCGAAGGCGAGGCTTTATATATCGAAAAAACATTCTCAAAAATGGCGGGACTTTCTAAGAAAAATCAAGCATCGCAGGAGTAATTATTTTATTTTTACATTTTCTAGAGGCTTTTAATAAAACGTTTTGCAATTCCCTGACATTTCCGGGCCATGAATAGTTTTTTAATGTTTCTATCGCAGATTTTGTAATCGTTATTTGTGTATCTTGGTTTTCAAGAAAGTTTAATGCTATTTCTTCTATATCATCTTTACGCTCTCTCAACGGTGGAATATATATACTCATTTCATTGATTCTGTAATACAAATCCTTTCTAAATTCTTTATTCTGAATCTTTTCTTTTAAATCTTGATTTGTTGCAAATATAAAGCGGACATCTGTCTTTAAGTTTTTATCGCTTCCAATTTTTCTTATTAGTCCATCCTGTACGGCAAGTAAAAGTTTTGATTGTAATGAATAATCAAGTTCACCAATTTCATCCAAGAATAAAGTACTTTTATCCGCACTTAAAATTAAACCTCTCCTTTCATTTTTAGAATCTGTATAGGCGCCCTTTTCAACTCCAAACAGTTCACTTTCAATTAAACCCGGCGGAATCGAAGATATGTTTTCTACAACAATCTTTTTATTATGACGGCTGCTTAGTTCATGTATTATCATTGCTGCAAGGGACTTTCCTGTTCCAGTTTCTCCAGTAATTAAGACATTATCCGTGCACGCAGCAGCATATAAAAGTTGTTGCCGTACTTCCTTGATCTGTATTGAGGAGCCTTGAAGACTGTTCAAGATATTTGGATTTTCTATCTGTCGACCTGCTATCTCAAAGGTCTTTAAAAATTTTGTCAGGCCAAAAGGCAGACTAATAAAATTTTCAGGAATTTTTCTTCGATCAATAATCCTGTTACTTAAAATATATACACAGGTACCCGTCTGATTTTTTAACAGCTGTAAATTTTCACTTTTTCTGTATAAATCTAAGTCAGCTAATACAAGATTTGAATCGCTTTCCCTGACATTTTGCAATAAATTCTGACAGTTATTTATAAAAAGAACAGGGGTATTTCTCGGCAAAGCATCATTTACAAGTTTTACAAATTCTTTGCTTTGAGAATAAATAATTATTTTCTTAAACACATAAAGACCTAGGAGTTCTTTTTAAAGAGTCTGTACCAAATCAATAACATTATATAACGAATATAGGGAAAAATTAAAAATAATCTTAACGGATTTCTAAAAATCTCAGGCCATATTTCCAGACCTCGGTTAAATGTTTTTTCACTTACCCTTTTTATTCGCTCAGAAAAAATCCCGATACATTCCTTGTAATAGAGAAAAATACTTGTAGCAAAATTATTTCGTCTGTTATATGCCCACAAGTTTTTTTCTTTTATTCCATCACTGACAATTACTAACGAAGGCGATGATTTAAAAATTGCCTGAACAATGTCCTGTTCAATCTGTTTCGGATAATATCCTACATAGCGTCCAACAATCTGAAGATTAGGAAAAGTTTCTCTTACATTTCGCTCTGCAAGCTGCAAGGATTTTTTTCGACCGCCAAGCAAAAATAAAGATTTATAATGGTTTTCCATTGATGAAAGAATACTGATTACAGCGGAAAATGGATTATATCTCACAGGAACATCCTTTTTTAAAAACTTTGCCCCTGTGATAATACTTTTAGAAACAGGAATGATTAAATCAGCATTTTTTAGATACTGAGAAAAAGCCTTTTTTTTGTTTCTGCCCTTTAACAAATCCCATATTGTAAGAAACACAATATTTTTTGTACCTGGTTTTGCTAATATTTCAAGAATCACACTATCCAGATCCTGAGGATTGCAAACATCAACAGGAACTCCAATTACACTGATTCTTTTTAATTTTGTTTCGTTGTTTTCCATTTTTCTTTTCCTGTTACAGCACTTTGGACACACGCAATACCATAAAGAGCTGCTGTTTCACATCTTAAAATATTTGTGTCAAAATGAATAGGAATAATTCCATTTTTATTCAAAAATTCAATTTCATCAGGACTTATACCACCTTCCGCCCCGCAAAAAACAGCACAGTTTTTTATTATTTTTTGCCCATCCAATGCTTCAAAAAGATTTTTTGTTTTTTCATTTCGCTCATATAAAACACAGGCAAAACTCTCGTTTTCAACTTTTTCTATCGTTTTTTTCCAGTATTCAACAGCTTCTTCTATAGAAACTATATCTTTTACTTTTGTTTCCACTGGACTTCCACTCTGCTGTCTTGCCTCTTTTATAATTCTGTCATATCTGTCATTTCTGGATTTTTTTTCATTAAAGCCATTCTGACAATATGTCCCATTCACAGGAATAATTTCTCTTACACCTGTTTCCGTAGCCTGTCTTATGATTAAATCCATTTTCGGACCTTTTGCTACAAATTGAAATAAATAAAATTTAGTTTCTGCTTTGTAATCGCTTTGAGTTTCTCCGAAATCCTCACTTTTTTTATGACAGATTTGAAGCGTTATTGATTTATTTTTTTCATCGATTCTTGCAACAGTAGTATTTATTAAGTCACCGTCTAAAGTTCTAACTGCCAGCATATCGCCAATGGTTATTCTCAAGACGTTTTTTAAATACGCATAATCCTTATTTTTTACTTCAATGAGTCCTTTTTTATCCGGATTAGATGAAGAAACATACTGCCGCATTATTTCTTTTCTGCTGCTTCCTGCTGAAGCTCTTTCAGAGTCTTTGTATTTTTTACAAGTTTTTCAAATTCACCTTTACCTGTTTCCAAAATATTTAAGGCTGCGTTTAATTGAATATCCCAGTCTAAATCATACAATGGAGTTCCCTTTGTTCTGTTCACTTCGTTACGAACTAAGCGACGCAAGCTACCTAAATCAATCGAAGGATATTTTGTTTTTAGAGAGGATGCAAAAGTAGCTATCTGAGCCTCATTCATGTCAGGATGTTTTTCCACATATTTTGAAATTACATCGTCCTTAAGAAGCTGAGTGTACTGTTTTTCTCCATCCTCTCCTAATTCAGGAAAGAGCACTTCTCTGTCAGGCGGAATTCCTATTTTATCGATATTTGTATCACTTGGAGTATAATACCGCGCCATTGTAATTTTTATTCCATCAGCAGAAGAGAGAGGAAGTACCTGCTGCACTGAACCTTTTCCGTAAGTACGCTGCCCCACAAGATAGGCAAGATGATTATCTTTTAAAGCCCCTGAAAGAATTTCTGAAGCAGAAGCAGAGCCTTTATTAATCAAAACGACAATCGGGATTCCTTTTTCAAAAGTTGTTTTTCGAGGACTTGCCGTAAATACTGAGTTTTCAAATGCAAGACGGCTTTTGGTAGAAACAATCGGACCATTATCAATAAACTTGTCTGCCACATCTGCAACAGAAGTAATAAGTCCGCCCGGATTATTCCGCAAGTCAATTATAAGACTTGAGATTTTTTCTTTTTTGAATGAATCCAAGGCCTGTTGAACTCTCTCAGCTGTCTGGGGAGTAAATTCAATAATTCTTACATACCCAACAGTTCCTGCTTTTTTGTTTTCGCGGATTGTGCCGTATTTTACTGTTGGGACTTCAATGATTGCGCGAGTCAACGTAACAGGAAATTCAATATTCTTTGAACGCCGGATAACAAGGTCAACAGGTTCACCAACAGGACCGCGTAAAATATCAAGCACCTCATCCATCGTTATTGTAGATGTATCAGTTCCGTTTGCACTGATAATCAGGTCACCAGCTTGAATTCCCGCCCTAAAACCAGGAGTATCCTCTACAGGGGATGCAACCTCAACATAGGCAGGTTTTTCCGGAGTTGATTCAAAGGGTTTTGAAATAGAAAGTCCAACGCCTCCAAACTGACCTTTTGTCGTATCGTTTAAGCTTCTAAAAGTTGAATTATCAAGATAGAGAGTGTAAGGATCATTTAACGCTTCAAGCATACCTTTTAAAGCCCCGCGATACAAAACTGCGGGATCAACTTCATCAACATAATTCCGCTGAACGAAGTCAAAAACTCCATTCATAAGTTCCATATATTGCTGGGACTGCTTATTTATATCTGAAGCAGTATTAGAAGGTGACTGAGCAAAGCACTGAGAAGTAAAAATTGCAGCAAATAAAAAAACAAGTACTGCGTTAAAACGGCGTGATATTTCTTTCATAGATTTATTTTAGACTTCTAATTATTTTAACGCAAGAGAGAGGAACATGGTTACAAAGAGTAAAAAAACATTCACAACAAAAATATTATGTGCCC